>JAPSFT010000007.1 GCA_035063765.1 Deltaproteobacteria bacterium | reverse complement strand
CGGCGCCGATCTCGGCCTCGAGCTGGCCCTCGGTGGCGAGCTTCGCGATGTGCTCGCGCAGGCCCTCGAGCGCGCGCAGGTCCGCCTCGACCGAGAGGCCCTCGAGGACGGCGTGCACCTGCCGGCGCGCCTGGGCGCCGGCCCAGACGGCCAGCGCGCGGCCCTTCTCGCGCTCGAGAGCGCGGATCTCCTCGCGGAAGCGCAGCAGGTTCTCCTTGGCGGCCTCGGCCTCGTCGCGCAGCGCGCCGAGGTCGCGCTCGGCCCGCTCGAGCTCGGCGGCCAGGTCCTGCTTGTGGCGCACCAGCGCGAGCGCCACCGCCTCGTCGCCGCGGCGCAGCGCGCGCTGCACGTCGGCCGCCGTGCGCAGCTGCTCGCCGCGCCGCTCCAGGATCTCGGCCTCGAGCTTGTTGCGCAGGAAGAGGATCCCGGCCACGGCGTCCTTCAGCTCGGCGTAGCGCCGCAGGCGCTGCGCGATCGCCTGCTCGTAGACCGCGCGCGGGTGGGCCTGCTCGCGGTCGCGCACCCAGACCGTGAGCCAGCCGTGGAGCAGGTTGCGCAGGCGGCCCAGGGCGCCGCGCGGCCGGTCGATCGTCTGTGCCGAAAACACCATACTGTGTCTCCTGGGATCGAGCCCGGCCTCGCGGCCGGGCAGCGATCGGGTAGCGGGCGCGGGCTAGTCGCCCGGATCCTCGGCGGCGGGCTCGCGGGCGAGCTCGTCGCGCAGCCCCAGCTCGCGGATCTTCTGCTGGAGGCTCTGGCGCACCATGCCGATGGCGGCGGCGGTCCGCGAGACGTTGCCGCCGTTCGCGCGCAGCGCCGCGAGCAGGAAGCTGCGCTCGAAGTGCTCGACGGCCTGGCGCTTGGCGTCCGCGAAGCGGCCCTCGGAGGCTTCGCCGCCCGCCGTGCCGTCGCCGCCGCCGGCGGCCCCGGCCGGCAGCCGCAGGTCCTCCTCCTCGATCGCCGGCCCGCCGGCCAGCACCGCGGCCTGCTCGACGACGTTGCGCAGCTCGCGCACGTTGCCGGGCCAGGGATGGCGCGCGAGCCGCGCGAGCGCCGCCGGGGCGATCGGCACCTTGGGCCGCTCGAGACGCGCCGCGAGCGCGCTCAGGAACTGCTCGGCCAGCGCGGGCACGTCCTCGGGCCGCTCGCGCAGCGCCGGGAGCTCCACCTCGACCACCTTCAGCCGGTAGTAGAGGTCCTCGCGGAAGCGCCCGCGCCGCACCTCGTCCTCGAGATCCCGGTGGGTCGCGGCCACCACCCGCACGTCCACCTCGACCGGCTCCTGGCCGCCGACCCGCTCGAAGGCGCGCTCCTCGAGCACGCGCAGCACCTTCGCCTGGGTGGCCGCCGGCATGTCGCCGATCTCGTCGAGGAAGATCGTGCCGCCCTGCGCCGCCTCGAAGCGCCCGGCACGGCGCGCGTCGGCACCCGTGAAGGAGCCCTTCTCGTGGCCGAACAGCTCGCTCTCCACCAGCTCGCGGCTGATCGCCGCGCAGTTCACGGCCACGAACGCGCGCGCGCGCCGCGGGCTGCGCTGGTGGAGCGCCTGCGCGACCAGCTCCTTGCCGGTGCCGCTCTCGCCGCGCACCAGCACGGTGAGGTCGGTCTCCGCCACCTTGCGGATCGTGTCGAAGACGCGGCGCATCGCCGGGCCCGAGCCGATCAGGTTCTCGAAGCGCCACTCGCGGTCCATGCGCTCGCGCAGCTCGCGGTTCTCGCGCTGGAGCCGGGTGCGCTCGAGCGCGCGGCGCACGGTCAGCCGGATCTCGTCGTTGTCGAAGGGCTTGGGGACGTAGTCCTCGGCGCCGGCCTTGATCGCCTCGACCGCGATCTTCTCGGAGCCGTGGGCCGTGATCATCACCACCGGGGTCTCCGGCCAGGCCTGCCGGACCGCGTGCAGCACGTCCATGCCCGAGGCGCCGGCGCCGAGCGCCAGGTCGGTCAGCACGAGGTCGTAGGCCTCGCCGTGGAGCTGCGCGAGGGCGGCGTCGCCGGATTCGGCCTGGTCCACCTCGTAGCCCTCGCGGCGCAGCAGGCCGCCGAGCGCCAGCCGGATCGCGGCCTCGTCCTCGACGACCAGCACGCGCGGCTTCATCGGGAGGCCTCCGCGAGCCCCTGGCGCGGGAGGGTCACGAGGAACGTGGTGCCGCGGCCCGGCGCCGACTCCACCTCGATCGCCCCGCCGTGGGCCTCGACGATCTTGCGCACGATCGCGAGCCCGAGCCCGGTGCCGTTCGCCTTCGAGGTCCGGAACGGGGTCCAGATCTCGGCCAGGCGCTCGGCGGGGATCCCGGCGCCGTTGTCGCGCACGCGCAGCCAGACCTCGCTGCCGGCCAGGTTCTCGCCCGCCTCGACGTCCACGCGCGGCGCCGGGCTCCGCTGGCCCTCGAGCGCGTCGAGCGCGTTGCCGACCAGGTTCAGCACCACCCGGCGCAGCTTCTCCGGATCGCCGACCAGCGCCCCCGCCGCGGCGGCGTCGACGTGCAGCACGACGCCGGCCCGTGCGGTCCGCTCCTGGAGGGTGTCGAGCGCCGAGCCCACCACCTCGGCCATCACCACCCGCTCCGGGCGCAGCTCCTCGTCGCGCGCGTAGCGCAGGAGGTGCGAGATCGAGCGCTCGACGCGCTCGAGCTCCTGGAGCGCGACCGAGGCGTACTCGACGTTCTCGACCGAATGGGGGTCCTCGCCCATCTGCTGGAGCAGGCTCTTGGCGGCCGTGATCGGGTTGCGGATCTCGTGCGCGATCGAGGCCGACAGGTGCTCGAGGTTGCGCGCGTGGCGGTCCTCGAGCTCGAGCCGCTTGTGGGCGAGTGCGTCGGGTACCCGGCGCCGCACCTCCTCCTCGGTCCAGCGCCGGCGCAGGTCGGGCGCGATCAGCGCGAAGAAGCCGTGGATCCCGAGCCCGATGCCCCACGACATGGCGGTGATCAGGGCGGGCCGGAAGCCGGCCACGAAGAGCAGGAACGTGCACACGATCGTGTAGGGAACGGCGTGCGCGAAGAAGCCCATGCGGCGCGCCACCGCGGCGCGTGCCTCGCGCAGCGCCACCGCTTCGGGCGAGGGCTCCGGCCGCTCCCGGCCCCGGGGCCTGCGCGCCGCCCAGCCCTCGAGCTCCTCGCGCACCCGCTCGGCGACGTCCCGGCCCGTCTCCTCCCAGGAGCCCGCGAAGTCCCGATCCCGGTGGTGGCGGCCGCGGGAGCGGCGGCGTCCGCGCTGCGGGGGGTCGGCCATCGGGGGGTCTCCTGTGCCCTGCCCGCGGCGCTCTCCGGCCCGCGGCTCCAGCCGGGGCGCGCCGCAGCGCGGGGGAGTGTGGAACGGGCACGGCCACTTGGCGAGCATGCCCCCGGGCATCGCAAGACGCGTGCCGCCGCGGAGCGCTGCGCGGCCCGCGCTCCGCACCCGGCGCGGGCGGCCCCGTGCAGCGCCGCCGCTGCAGTGCAGCGCCCGGCCTGCAGCGAGGGGTCCGAGCGCGGGGCAGGGCTACCCTGCGCCGCAGCGATGAGCGTCCGGAACCTCGAGCTCCTCCTGCGCCCGCGCAGCATCGCCGTGGTCGGGGCGTCCAACACCGCGGGCAGCGTCGGCGCCGTGGTGATGCGCAACCTGCTGCGCGGCGGCTTCCAGGGGCCGGTGATGCCGGTCCACCCGCGCGACCAGGCCGTCGCGGGCGTGCTCGCCTACCCCGACGTGAAGCGCCTGCCGGTGGTGCCCGACCTGGCCGTGATCTGCACGCCCCCGGCGGCCGTGCCCGGGATCGTCGCGGCGCTGGCCGACGCCGGGACCCGCGCCGCCGTGGTCCTGACGGCCGGGTTCGGCAGCACGACCGACGGCAGCGGCCGGCCGCTGCGCGCAGCGCTCGACGAGGCCGTGGGCCGGCGCGGCTTCCGGCTGCTCGGCCCGAACTGCCTGGGCCTGCTCGTCCCGGGCATCGGCCTCGACGCGAGCTTCGCCCACGTCGGGGCCCTGCCCGGCGAGCTCGCCTTCGTGTCCCAGTCCGGCGCGATCTGTACGGCCGTGCTCGACTGGGCGCGCGAGGCGCGGGTCGGCTTCTCGTGCTTCGCGTCGGTGGGCGACACCGCCGACGTGGACGCGGCGGACCTGCTCGACTGGTTCGGCGCCGATCCCGGGACGCACGCCATCCTGCTCTACCTGGAGAGCCTCCCGGGCCAGCAGGGCGGCGCGCCGCGGGCGGCCCGCAAGTTCCTCTCCGCGGCACGTGCGGCCGCCCGCAACAAGCCCGTCCTGGTCCTGAAGGCCGGCCGCAGCCCCGCGAGTGCACAGGCGGCGCTCTCGCACACCGGCCGGCTGGCCGGCGCCGACGAGGTCTTCGACGCGGCGCTGCGACGCGCCGGCATGCTCCGCGTCGACACCATCCAGGAGCTCTTCGACGCCGCCGAGACCCTGGTGCGCTCGCCGCGCCTGCGCGGCAACCGCATGGCGATCGTTTCGAACGGGGGCGGCCTGGCGGTGCTCGCGACCGACACGCTCGTCGCGCGCGGAGGCACGCTCGCCGCGCTCGCGCCGGCCACGATCGAGCGCCTCGACGCCGTGCTGCCCCGGACCTGGTCGCGCGCCAACCCGGTGGACCTGATCGGCGACGCCGACGGCGCGCGCTACGAGCGGGCGCTCGGGATCGTGCTCGAGGACCCGGGCGTCGACGTGGTGCTGGCGCTCCACGCGCCGACCGCGATCGCCTCTGGCGAGGAGGCGGCGCGCGCGGTCGCGCGCGCGCTCGGGGGCCTCGGGGCGCGCCGCGCGGCGCTGCCGAGCGTCGTGACGAGCTGGGTCGGCCACGCCGAGGCCGCGCGCCGCATCCTGCGCGAGGCCGGCATCGCGAGCTACGAGAGCCCCGACGACGCGATCGCGGCCTGCGCGCACCTGCTGGCCTTCCGGCGCAACCAGGAGCTGCTGGCCGAGACGCCACCCTCGCTGCCCGAGGACGGGGCGCTGCCCGGCAGCGACGCGCGCCGGGTGATCGAGGCGGCGCTGGCCGAGGGGCGCGAGCTCCTGAGCGAGGCCGAGGCCAAGGCGGTGCTCGCCGCCTATCGCGTGCCGGTGGTGGAGACGCGCGTGGCGCGCGACGCGGAGCAGGCGGTCGAGCTCGCGGAGGCGATCGGCTCTCCGGTCGCGCTCAAGATCCTCTCGCCCGACGTGACGCACAAGTCCGACGTGGGCGGCGTCGCCCTCGACCTCGAGGGGCCCGGGGCCGTGCGGCGCGCCGCGGAGCGCATGGCCGAGCGCCTCCGTGTGCTCGCGCCCGGGGCGCACCTCACGGGCTACACGGTGCAGGCGATGGCGCGCCGGCCCGGGGCGCTCGAGCTGATCGCGGGGATCGCCAGCGACCCGATCTTCGGGCCGGTCGTGCTCTTCGGGCAGGGCGGGACGGCCGTCGAGGTGATCGCGGATCGCGCCATGGCGCTGCCACCGCTCAACGCGAGCCTGGCCCGCGAGCTGATCTCACGCACGCGCGTGTCGCGCCTGCTCGCGGGCTGGCGGCAGCACCCCCCCGCCGACCTCGACGCGCTGGCGCACGCCCTGGTCCAGGTGGCCCAGATCGCCGTCGATCTGCCCGAGGTCGTCGAGCTCGACGTGAATCCGCTGCTGGCCGACGCGGCCGGCGTGCTGGCGCTCGACGCGCGCATCCGCGTCCGGCGTGCCGGGGCCGCGGCGGGCGCGCACCTCGCGATCCGGCCCTATCCGCGGGAGCAGGAGGAGACGATCGCGCTGCGCGACGGGGCGCAGGTGCTGCTACGGCCGATCCGGCCCGAGGACGAGCCGGCCCATCACGCGTTCCACGACCAGCTCGAGCCCGAGGACATCCGCTTCCGCTTCTTCAACCTGGTGCGCAAGCTCCCCCACTCGCAGATGGCCCGCTTCACCCAGATCGACTACGACCGCGAGATGGCCTTCCTGGCCCTGCCCGCCACCGGCGCGCCCGGGACGCTCGGGGTGGTGCGCACGATCACCGATCCCGACAACGAGCACGCGGAGTTCGCGATCGTCGTGCGCTCGGACCAGAAGGGGCGCGGGCTCGGCCGCGCGCTGCTCGAGAAGATGATCCGCTACTGCCGGGCGCGCGGCACGGGCGAGCTGGTCGGACAGGTGCTGCCGGACAACCGCGCGATGCTCGAGCTGGCCCACGCGCTGGGCTTCCGCAGCCGGTTCCTGCCGGAGGACGGCGCCGTCGAGGTGCGTCTCGCGCTGCGGGGCGCGGGGAGCGCCTGAGCGCGACGGCGTCCGCTCAGGCGCGCCGCCGCCCGAGGCCCGCGAGTCCGAGCAGACCCGCGCCGAGCAGCAGCGCCGTCTGGGGCTCCGGGACCAGGGTCGCGGTCACGAAGTGGCCGTCGAGCGCCTGGGTGCGCGGGAAGGCCACGCCGGGATAGTCGTCGGCGGCGAAGGAGCTCGCGGTGGAGGTCCGCCCCATGCGGACGGCGGCCTCGTCGCCGTTGTTGCCCTGACGGGTCGAGGTCGCGCTGGCGGTCCAGGCGAAGCTCAGGACCACCGTCTGCACGGCACCGGTGCCGACGCCGTCGATCCGGGCGCTCCCGAGCTGCGAGAAGGGCAGGTCGACGCTGGTGTTGGCCACGCCGGCGTTGGTGGCCGTGCCCACGGCGGCGAGCCCGAGGCTGCCGACGAGGGCCCCACCCGTCGCTCCGCCCGTGACCGCACCGAGCGTCGCGCTGGCCGAGCCGTTGCCGTCGTTCAGGATCGTGAGCGCACCGACCCGGCTCGTGTCGAGCAGCAGCGACCAGGGCTCACCGGCGTTGCCGAGGATCGACAGCGTGATCGTGTAGTCCGCGGTGAAGCTCTCGGTGATGGACGCGCGGTTCCCGATGTCGGTGCCGACCAGCATCGCGTAGCGGGTCTGGAAGCTGTTCGCGCTGCTCGACACGACGCCCAGGGTCCGGTCCCGGACGCGGGTGACGGGCGGCCGGTTCGTGTCGACCAGCAGGTTGGTGCTGTTCGCGGCGGTGAGCGCGGGCGTGACCGCGGTGAACGAGACGGCGTGGGCGGCCGGGGCCACGAGCACGAAGGCCAGGGCGGGGGCGAGGCGTGCGGCAAGGCTGCGCCGGCCGCGCGAGCGACGGCGGACGGGGGGATGGGGGGACACGGACGACTCCTGACTGCTCCGTCATCCCGGGAGGGGGACCCGGGCGACCCCTCGGGAATCGGGATTCGCGCTCGCGGGCTTGAGGGGAAATCGATCCGACTTCGCGTCGTGATCGACCCTCCCCCGGGGCACGAGCAGGGTTGCGACCCTAGCCGCCCTCGCCGGCGTAGCGGCTCGCCTCGGCGTCGTAGGCGTCGAAGCCGAGCAGCTCGCGCAGGGCGGCGAAGGAGAGCCGGCGCTCGAGCGGCCGGCCCTCGCGCAGGCCCGCGAGCGCCTCCTGCATCGCGTACACGGAGGCGTGCAGGAGGGTCAGCGGGTAGGCGGCGATCTTGAAGCCGAGCGCCTCGAGCCGGGCGGGCGGCAGGGCGGGGGTGTCCCCGTCCTCGACGAGGTTGGCCATCACGGGCGCCGGAATCTCGCGCGCCACCCGGGCCAGCTCGGCCTCGTCGCGCGGCGCCTCGACGAAGACCAGGTCTGCGCCGAGCTCCGCGAAGGCCCGGCCGCGCGCGATCGCCTCGTCGAGCCCGTGGCCGGCGCGCGCGTCGGTGCGCGCCATCACGAGGAGGTCGTGGCCCTCGGCGCGCGCCTCCTCGCGCGCGTCGAGCACGGCGCGCATCCGGGCCAGCGCCTCGGCCCGCGCCACCACCGCCTTGCCGCGGGTGTGCCCGCAGCGCTTGGGCGCGAGCTGGTCCTCGATCATCACGCAGGCGAAGCCGGCGCGCGCGTAGCCGCGCACCGTCCGCTTGGCGTTCACGGCGTTGCCGTAGCCGGTGTCGGCGTCGCCGATCACCGGGATCGAGACGGCCGCACAGATCTCGCGCCCGCGCTCGACCATCTCGCCGTAGGAGACGAGGCCGGTGTCGGGCAGCGCCAGGCGGGCGGCGGCGACCGCGAAGCCGCTCATGAAGGTGAGCTCGAAGCCGGCGCGCTCGACGAGGCGCGCCGAGAGCGCGTCGAAGCAGCAGGGCATGACCCGCAGGCCCGGCTTCTCGAGCAGCGCGCGCAGGCGTCCCGAGGGTCCGCCGGTGGGCGCTGCGGCAGGCGAGGGCGGACGCGTCATCATGACGCGGATCCTACCGGGGGGGAGAAGGATGCGGAAGCAGGTCGTGGCGGTCCTCGTGCTGTCGGTGGTGGGGGTGGCAGGCGCGCCGGCCGCGCGGGCAGCCGAGGCGCGCGTGGCCTGCGCCTCGCGCGACCCGCTGCGCCGCGCCTTCTTCGGCGACGTCCACGTCCACACCCGCCACTCGCTCGACGCCGCCACCCAGGGGACCCGCAACGGCCCCCACGAGGCCTACCGCTTCGCGCGCGGCGAGGCGATCGGGATCCAGCCCTACACGGCGGACGGCCAGCCGCTGCGCACGATCCGCCTCGCGCGCCCGCTCGACTTCGCCGCTGTCACCGACCACGCGGAGCTCTTCGGCGAGGTCACGATCTGCGAGACGCCGGGGCTTCCGGGACACGACGCGATGCTGTGCCGGCTGCACCGGAGCTGGCCGCGCGCGTCCTTCTTCGTGATGAACACCCTCACGAGCTATCCCGAGCACCCCGAGCGCCGCGGCTTCTGCGGCCCGGACGGGCGCGACTGCCGCGCTGCCGCAGCCCACCCCTGGAACGACATCCAGGCCGCGGCCGAGGCCTTCCAGGACCCCAGCGCGGCCTGCGCCTTCACCACCTTCGTCGGCTACGAGTGGACCGCCGCACCGGGCAGCGACAACCTGCACCGCAACGTGCTGTTCCGCAGCGCGGCGGTGCCCGCGCTCCCGATCAGCTCGGTCGAGGAGCCGACGCCCGAGGGCCTGTGGGCCGCGCTCGAGCGCACCTGCCTGCGCGCGGGCCCGGCGGCGCCCGGCTGCGACGTGCTCGTGATCCCGCACAACTCGAACCTCGGCAACGGCCGGATGTTCGCGCTCCCGCCGGGCGCCGACGCCGGCTACGCGCGCCGGCGCGCCGCGCTCGAGCCGCTCGTCGAGGTGATGCAGCACAAGGGCGACTCCGAGTGCCGCCCGGGCCCCGGCGTCGTGGACGAGCAGTGTGGCTTCGAGAAGCTCCCCTACCAGAACTTCCAGGGCAAGTTCGTGCGCTGGCTCGCCGACGAGCCGCCGGCCGCGAGCTTCGTGCGCGACGCGCTGAAGCAGGGCCTTGCCGCCTACGCGCGGCAGGGGGTCAACCCCTTCGCCTTCGGCCTCGTCGCCGGGACCGACTCGCACCTCGCGGCCGCGGGCCTGGTCGCCGAGAGCGCGGACTACCCCGGCCACGGCGGGGCCGGCACGCCGGCCGCGAGCGCGCTGCCGCCCGGGCTCGTCGACGACGTCGAGTTCAACCCGGGCGGGCTCGCGGTGCTCTGGGCGGAGGAGAACTCGCGCGAGGCGCTCTTCGCGGCGATGCGGCGCCGCGAGGCCTACGGCACGAGCGGGCCGCGCATCGGGCTGCGCGTCTTCGCCGGCTGGGAGCTGCCGGACGACCTGTGCGCGCGCGACGCCCGGGACTTCGCGCAGGCCGGCTACGCGGGCGGCGTGCCGATGGGCGCCGTCCTCCCGCCCCCGCCGGCCGGCGCGCGGGCGCCGCGCTTCGCGCTCCAGGCGCTGCGCGATCCCGAGGCCGAGGGCGCGCCGCTCGAGCGGCTCCAGATCGTGAAGGGCTGGCTCGGCCCGGACGGCGCGCTGCACGAGCAGGTCTTCGACGTGGCCGGGGACGCCGGCGCCGCCGGCGTCGACCCCGCGACCTGCGCGCCGCGCCCCGACGCGGGCGGCGCCGCGGCCCTCTGCGCGGTCTGGGACGACCCCGCCTTCGACCCGGCCGCGCCAGCCTTCTGGTACGCGCGCGTCCTCCAGACCCCGACCTGCCGCTGGCACACGCTCGCCTGTCGCCGAGCCGGCATCACGTGCTCGGCCGGCGCGCCGCCCGAGGGCTTCGGCGGCTGCTGCGACCCGGCCGTCCCGCGCACGATCCAGGAGCGCGCGTGGGCGTCGCCGGCCTGGCACGAGCCGCAGGACCGGGCCGCGCGCGCTTCGCGGTGATACCTTCGCGCGCCCATGGACGGATCCTCCGGAGCCCTGCTGGTGGTGGCGTTGCTGGCCGCGCTCGCGGCGGCCGTTGCGTTCGTCGGCTGGCGCGGCGAGCGCACGCGGCGCACGGGCGCCGAGGGCGAGGCCGCGCGCCTCGGCGAGGCGCTCGCCGCCGCGCGCGCCGAGGCGGAGGCCACCGCGCGCGCGGGCCGTGGCCGGCAGGACGAGCTCGGCGAGCTGCGCCGCAAGCTCGACAAGGCGCGCAAGCGCGCCTTCGCGGCCCAGGAGGAGCGCGCGCCGCTCGAGGCACGCCTGAAGGAGCTCGAGGCCCAGGCCCGCTCCCGCGAGGAGGAGGCCGCGCGCCTGCGCGCCCGCCTCGACGGCTTCGAGGCCGACCGCGAGCAGGCGGGCCGCGAGACGGCACGCCTGCGCGAGGAGCTGGCGCACGCCGAGAAGGCGGCCGCCGCCGTCCGCGTGGACCCCTCGGAGCACGCGTTCCTGCGCCAGCGCGTGGACGCCGCCGAGGACGAGGTGCGCCGGCTCGGCGCGGCCCTGCGCGAGGCCGAGCAGGAGGCGAGCCGCTGGCGCCAGCGCGAGCGCGTGCAGCGCCGAGCCTACACCGTTCTGCGCGGCGAGCTCGACATCGCGCGCGACCACCTGCGGGTGGCGCGCGGCGAGGGCGCGCTCGAGGTGGACGACGGCGCCGCTGCGGGCGACGACCGGTAGAGCGCCGCTCCTCGACCCACGAGTGCGTCGAAACGTCTCGCCGTGAGGCCAAGCTGCGCGGTTTGCAGAAGGCAGGACGCCGCGAGTCGCCCGGGATGCGGCATGCGTCTTGCAACTCCACCCGGCATCGCCGGGAAGGAGATCCGGATGCGCAGCTCGGAGAGTCGGGAGCTCACCCGCTGCGTCCTGTGCGGCGCCGAGATCGCGCCGGGACGCGATCGGACCTTCGCCATCTCGCCGGAGCAGTTCCTCTGCTTCGCGTGTGCGGTGCGGCGCGGCGGAAGCTGGGACGAGCGGCGCGACCGCTGGACCGAGGAGCCGGAGCTCGGCGGCTTGCCGCGTGGCGAGGATTGATCCGTCCGGCAGGGACCCGGCGGGGGAGGGAGAGCGATGAAGGCGCGTGATCTGATGCAGCGCGACGTGGTCACGATCGACGCGGCCGCGTCGCTCCTCGACGCCCACCGCCTCTTCGTCGAGGAGGAGATCTCCGGCGCGCCGGTCGTGGACGAGGACGGCCACGTGGTCGGTGTCGTCTCGGCGCGCGACCTCCTGCGCGCCGTCGAGGAGGAGCGCGACACCGCGCTGGTACAGACCAACTACTTCCGCGACAGCGAGGAGTTCTCGGGTCCCGACTGGCAGGGTGCGCCCGAGGACTTCCAGGACCGGCTCGCCAGCCGGACGGTCGCGGAGGCGATGTCGCCCGACGTGATCAGCGTGGCCCCCGATGCGAGCGTGGCCGAGGTTGCGCGGACGCTGCGTGCGCACCGCGTCCACCGCGTGCTCGTCGCGACCGACGAGGCCCTCGTGGGCCTGCTCTCCGCCTTCGACCTGATCGCGCTGCTCGAGAAGGACGCGCCCGGGCGCTGATCGGCTTCCGCCGGCGCGGGGTCACTCGAGCGGATCGAGCCGGACGGCGAGCGTGTCCTCGCGGTCGGGTCCGAGCAAGCGCACCCAGCGGTCCGCGATGCCGTACTTCTCGCGCAGGAGCTGGTGGATGCGGGGATGCGGGCCCGGCTCGGGGTGGGCGCGGTAGCGGCGCCTGGTGCCGCTCCGCTCGACCTCGACGACCGGATCCCCCGCGAAGCGCGCGCGCCAGTCCGCGCCTCCGCTGTGGAGGAAGGCCGAGCCGCCGTCGTCCACGATCCACAGCCGCGTCTCCTGCCAGCTCCCGTCGGCGCGCTGCGTGCGCAGGGTCACCACGTCGCGCCCGACCTCGATCAGCGCGAGGTGGCCGAGCACCAGGAGGGCGGCGAGGGTGCCGGCGGCCGCGATCACGACGGCCAGACGCCTCATGGTTCGATCCGACCCGAACCGGTGTAGAGGTTGAAGCGGCCGGGGCGCAGGAAGCCGACCAGGGTCATGCCGCTGCGCTCCGCCACGCGCAGCGCCAGGCTCGACGGGGCACCCATCGCGGCCACGAGCGCGATCCCGGCGCGCGCCGCCTTCTGCACGATCTCGAAGCCGGCCCGGCCCGAGAGCAGGAGCACGGCGTCGTCGAGCCGGGCGCCGGCGAGCAGGCGCTCGCCCACGAGCTTGTCGACGGCGTTGTGGCGGCCCACGTCCTCGCGCAGCACGGCGAGCTCTCCGCCTGCGGCGAAGAGGGCGGCTGCGTGCAGGCCGCCCGTGCGCGCGAAGAGCGGCTGCGCGGCGCGCATGCGCGCGGGAAGCCCCTCGAGCCAGGCGCGCGCGACTTGCGGCCGGCCGCCGGGCAGCGCGGGGAGCCCGCGCGCGAAGACGTGCTCGATGGCGGTCTTCCCGCACACGCCGCAGGCCGAGGCCGAGAGGAAACCGCGCGCCGCCCGTGCGGCCGCGACCGCGCGCTCGTCGCGCAGCCGCACGTCCACCACGTTCGCACGGCCCGCCGCGGCGCCGTCTACGAGCGCCAGCAGGTCCTCGCGCGTCTCGATCAGTCCCTCGCCGAAGAGCCAGCCGGCGGCGAGCTCCCGGTCGTGGCCGGGGGTGCGCATGGTGACCACCAGCGGCTGCCCGCCCACCTGGATCTCGAGCGGCTCCTCGACCACCACCGGATCGGGCAGCTCGTGCGCTGCGCCGTCGACGACGACCCGCGCGGGCCACAGCTCGAGCGCGGGATCGGCCGCGGAATCCCTCACAGCGGCTCCAGCGCGACCAGCGCGTTGTAGTCGGGCTCGCCGCAGCGGGGGTCGTAGCGGTCGCGCGCGATCAGCACGTTGCCCTCGGGCCAGTGCACCTGGAGGTTGCCGGGGCGGATCGGCGCCACCCGCACGCGCGCTTCGAGTGCGCCCGTGGGCGCGACGAGGCGCACGCGCGCGCCCTCCGCGAGCCCGAGCCGCGCGGCGTCCGCGGCGCTGATCAGGACCTCGTCGCGCGCGGCGCCGGTCAGCGGATCGCGCTCGCTCCAGAGCATCGAATTGAACTGCTTGCCGCGCCGGGTGCTCACGCGGAAGCGGCCGGGCGGGATGGGCTCCTCGCCGGCCGCCTCCGGGCGCAGCGCGAGCGGAACGGGCGCGAAGCGGGCGCGGCCGTCCGGCGTCGGGAACCACGGCGCGCCGTCGCGCTCGCACAGGCGCGGGCCGCCCCATTGGAGCTGATCGCCCTTCTGCGCGAGCTGCTCGATGCCGGCGTAGTCGGGTACGACGCGCCCGATCTCGGCACGGATCGCGGCGGCGTCGGCGAAGCCCGTGCGCTCCGCGAGCGCCGGGTCCACCCGCTCGAGGAGGTCGAGGAAGACCTGCCACTCCGCGCGCGCCTCGCCGATGCGGCGCCCCGGGATCTCGGGCGAGAAGACGATGCGCCGCTCGGTGGTCGTCTCGGTGCCCCCGCCCGGCTGCTCGTAGCGGGTCGTGGCCGGCAGCAGCAGCACGGCGCCGCCGGGCGCCGGGTCCACGAGCATCGTGGGCGACACCACCACGTCCTGGTGCACGCGCAGCGGCACGCGCGCGAGCGCCTCGCGCACCCACGCCGGGTCCGGCAGCGTCTCGACGAAGTTGCCGCCGACGCACCAGAGGAGGTCGAGCGCCCCCGCGTGCGCCGCCTCCACCATCTGTCCGGCGGGCAGCCCCGGCCACGCGGGCGGGGCGAAGCCCCAGTGCGCCTCCATCCGCCGGGCGCCCTCGGGATCCACCGCGACGGCGCCCGGGAAGGCGTTCGGCACGCACCCCACCTCGGCACCGCCCTGCACGCCGCTGTGCCCGCGGATCGGCATGAGCCCGCAGCCGGGCCGCCCGATCATCCCGCGCGCCAGCGCCAGGTTCACGATCGCGCGCACGTTGTCGACGCCCTCGACGTGCTGCGTGATCCCCATGCTCCAGACGAAGACCACGCGGCGGGCCGCACGGTAGCGGTCGGCGAAGCGGCGCATGTCGTCGCGCGAGGCGCCCGACTCGCGCTCGAGCTCGTCCCAGCCGGCCGCCTCGGCCTGCGCGCGCACGGCCTCGAAGCCGCTCGTGTGCGCGGCCACGAAGCGCTCGTCGATGCCGCCCGTCGCGGCGAGCTCCTTCAGGACGCCGGTCAGGAAGGCGCGGTCGCCCCCGGTGTGGACCGGGAACCAGTCGTCGCAGAGCTTCGTTCCGAAGACGGCGCTCTCGAAGACCGAGGGGACCCAGTAGCGCTCGAGGCCCGGCTCGCGCAGCGGGTTCACGACCGCGACCTTCGCGCCCTCGCGGCGGTCGGATCCCGGGGCCTTCGCGCGGGTCCGGGCGTAGTAGAGGTACTTGGTGGTGACCGGCTGGTTGTTCGGGACGTCGCTTCCGAAGAACACGATCCAGTCGGCCTCGAGCCAGTCCCGGTAGGAGCAGGTCGAAGCCGCGACACCGAGCGCCTGGCGCAGCGCCACGGTGCTCGGCGCGTGGCAGATGCGAGCCGCGTTGTCCACGTGGTTCGTCCCGAGCGCGCGCGCCACCTTCTGGGCGACGTAGTAGGTCTCGTTGGTGACGCCGCGCGAGGTCAGGTAGAAAGCCAGGCGGCGGCCGCCCTCCGGTCCCCCGGCGCGCGCGGCACGCACCGTCGCGGCGACCTCGGCGAGCGCCTCGTCCCAGGAGACCGGCGTGAAGCCGGGCTCGCCGTGGCCACGCCGCATCGGCACCGGGAGCCGGCCGAGGTCGCGGAGCGCGCGGTTGTCGAGGCCCGTGAGCGCGGCGGCGCCGGCGAGGCGGGTGGGATCGAGCGGGCCCATCGTGTTCATGCGCAGGAGCTCGAGGCGCACCATGCACAGGTGGATGCCGTCCATCGTCCAGTCGTGGAGGCCGCTCGTGCCGAGCGCGCAGCCGTCGCACACCCCGTCGCGCAGGATGCGCCATGCGAAGGGGAGCTGGTCGCGGTTGCGCCACAGCACGCGCAGCATGTCGCCGTAGTGGTCGGGCTTCACCTGGCCGAGGCCGTTCGGCACGAGGCCCGCCCAGAGCTTCGGGTGGAGCGGCATCAGGGCGCTCGGGTCGCCGGCGCGGCGCGATCGGGCTCGATGTCGGGGCTCCCGGGCACGCCGCTATGCTACCCGCCATGTCTGTCGGCAGGGAATGCGCGTCCGGGCAGCGCGCGCCGGAGCGGCACCCGGGGCGGCGGAGCTTCGCTGCGAGGGGGCGCCGCGCGGGCAGCGTCTGGCTGGCTGCCATCGTGCTGGCCGTGGCGCCGGGCGGGGCGCGCGCCGCCGAGCCCGCCCTCGACGCGGACCAGTGGGCCACGCGCATCGCCGACGCGCTGCGGGTCGGCGCCACCCTCTCCGGGCGCGCGCACATGCGCGTCGAGCGGCCCGGGGACCCCCCGCTCGAGTTCCGCTTCGACGTGCTGCGCCAGCCCTGGCGCGGCGGGACGCGCTCGGTCTTCGAGATGCAGGAGCAGGGCGATCCGCAGAGCGTGGTGTCGGAGCTGGTGGTACAGCCGGGCGAGCCGATGGTGAACTGGTACTGGGATCTCCAGAAGCGGCGCTGGCTCGCGGTGCGGGGGCTGCTCGCGACGGACCCGTGGGCGGACTCCGACTTCCGGCACGAGGACCTCTGGCTCACCGATCCCGTCGAGCGCCGGCGCGGGACCGTGCGCGAGGTGGAGGAGGGCGGGCGCCGCTACGTCGAGATCCACAGCGAGCCCTATCACTACTACGGGCGCGTCGAGACGCGCGTCGACCCGGCGACCGCCCTGCCGGTACGGATCCGCTTCGTCGACGTGACGGGCGCCCCGATCCGCGAGCAGCTCTTCGAGTCGCTCGAGGTGGTGGACGGGCGCCCCTTCCCGAAGGTGATCCGGCTGCGCGAGCTCCAGACCCACCAGGAGAGCGTCCTCACCTGGGAGCGCGTCGAGTTCGGCCGCAAGATCCCACCGTCCTTCCTCGACCTGTCGGCCCTGCACGATCGCATCACCAAGGGCGTCGATCCGGTGCCGCTCGATGCGCTGCCCGAGCTGCAGCCCCCGGACGCGATATGAGCACGGCCCGCGAGGTCGAGGCGCGCCTGACCGGCCCGGGCGCGCCCTTCGAGATCGTGCCGGAAGACGTGCTCGGGGAGCGCATGCAGGTGTTCCGCACGAGGACCCCCTCGCTGCGGGTGCTGCTCGAGGAGTCGGCCGCGCGTGGCGACGCCGCGTACCTCGTGGTCGACGACGGCCGCCGCTATTCGTACGCGGAGCATGCGCGGCGCGTGGCAGCCCTGGCGTCGGTGCTGCGCGAGCGCTTCGGGATCGGGCCCGGCGACCGGGTCGCGATCCTGGCCGCCAACGGGCCGGAGTGGATCCAGGCCTTCTGGGCCACCGTGAGCCTGGGGGCGGTGTGCGTCGGCCTCAACGGCTGGTGGGTGCGCGACGAGATCCGCTACGGACTCGCCGACGCGGACCCGAAGCTCCTGATCGGCGACCGCAAGCGGCTCGCGCGCCTCGCGGGAGGCTTCGTGGACCTGCCGGTGGTCGAGATCGAGTCGCAGTTCGAGGCGCTCGTCGAGGCCGGCGCGGGTGCGGCCCTGCCCGAGGCCGCGATCGCCGAGGACGACGCCGCGACGATCCTCTACACGAGCGGAACCCTGGGCCGGCCGAAGGGCGTCGTCGGCACGCACCGCGCGATCCTCGCGCTGGCGCGCCTCCAGCTCTTCCACGGCATGCGCATGTTCCTGCTCGCCGCCGCGCGCGGCCAGCTCCCGGCGCCCGGAGCGCGCGCCGCCGCGCCGCCCCCCTGCAACCTGGTCGCGGCGCCGCTCTTCCACGTCTCGGGTCTCTACACCGGCGTCGTGACGGGTCTTGCGGCCGGCATCAAGACGGTGTGGACCACCGGCCGCTTCGACCCCGTGAAGGTGATGGAGCTGATCGAGCGCGAGCGCGTCACGAGCTGGGGTCCGATGGGCACCATGGTGCACCGCGTGGTCCACCATCCCGACGTCGGCCGCTACGACCTCTCGTCGATCACGAGCATCGGCTCGGGCGGCGCGCCGATCGCCGCTGCGCTCCTGGCGCGCATGCGCGAGGTGTTCCCGAACGCGCGCGCCGCGCTCGGGATCGGCTACGGGCTCACCGAGTCGGGCGGCCTCGCGACCCTGAACTGGGGCGAGGAGCTGGAGGCGCGCCCGGGCTCGGTCGGGCGGGCGCTTCCGTCCGTCGAGCTCGCGATCCGCGACCTCGACGGCAAGCCCGTGCCCGACGGGGCCGAGGGCGAGGTGTGGATCCGCAGCCCGCTCGGGATGAAGGAGTACTGGCGGCGGCCCGAGGAGACGCGGCAGGTGCTCGGCCCCGGCCGCTGGCTGCGCAGCGGCGACGTCGGCCGCCTCGACGCGGAGGGCCATCTGCACCTCGCCTCGCGCCGCCGCGACCTGATCCTGCGCGGCGCCGAGAACGTCTACCCGGCCGAGATCGAGCTCTGTCTGGAGGCGCATCCGGAGGTGGCGGAGGCGGCGGTGGTCGGCGTCGAGCACGAGGAGCTCGGCCAGGAGGTGAAGGCGATCGTCGTGCCGCGGCCGGGCCTCGACACCGGGGCGCTGGCCGCGCTGCCCGAGCGGCTGGCCGGATACTGCGCCGAGCGGCTCGCCTACTTCAAGGTGCCGGCGCACTGGGAGCTGCGGAGCGAGCCCTTGCCGCGCAACGCCATCGGCAAGGTGCTGAAGCACGTCCTGACCGAGGGGGCCACGAGCCCCTTCGTGGACGAGTAGGTGCGAGCCGCGCGAGCGGCGCGGCTCGTCGCCATCGCGCTGCTGGCGCTCGCTGCGGCGGGCGCGGCCGGTGCCGAGCCGGTGGAGGGCGAGTCGATCGGCCGCTATCGTGTGACGCAGATCGGTGACGGCGTCGAGCTCTCCTCGCCGCGTGACCGCGGCCTCGGTCTCGCGCTCGCGGCGGGCGGGGCGGTGCTCGCGGCGCTCGGTGCCGGGCTCGCCGCCACCGGGCGGCGCGGCCCCGGGGTCGCCGCACTGGCTGCGGGGATCGGGCTCGTGGCGATGGGGGCGATGGCGGCCTTCGGCTCGACGCGCGTGCGGGCGAGCCGCGTCGAGCTGGTGCGCGAGGGCTTCGGCGGGCGGAGCGAGCGCTGGCCGCGCGCGGCGATCGCCGGGGTCGAGGTGGCGCGCCGCGAGCCTTCGGCCGAGGACTTCAAGCGGGCGGGGGCCCGCCCCTGGGAGGTCCGGCTGCGCGCGCCCGGCGGCGGCCGGCTGCCCGTGCGCTTCACGCTCGCCTCGGAGGCGGAGGCACGAGCCTTGGCCCGGGTGCTCGCCGACGCGCTCGGGCCGTAGGGTGCGGGCCGAGGGGCTCGACGCCGGCCGGGCCCGCGCCGCCCGCGCAGGCCAGGATCGGGCGCATGCCGCGCACGGATCAGTCGATGGCGACGAGGCGCCCGGCGGAGCTGCGCCGCTGCGCGTCGAGCGCGGCCACCAGGGCGCCGACGGAGCGGCGCGTCGAGAGCTCCGTCATGCGGCGCTCGAGGAAGCGCGGGAGGCCGACACCCGACTCGGAGCGCACCGTGAGCTCGATGCGCGAGCCCCCGTCACCGCTCGCGCGCACGCGCCAGTGCGAGGCGAGCGCGAGCACGTCGCTCGGCGCGTTGGGGTCGAGCGTGCAGTCGATACGGCGCGCAGCGGTGTCGACCTCGGTGGCGAGCGTGTAGCGGACCGTGCGGCCGGCAACGCGCGAGCGCGTGTGCAGGCGCAGGTGCCGCTCGTCGACGGGCTCCACGACCAGGTCGGTGACGGTGGGGAAGACCTGCTCCCAG
This sequence comes from Deltaproteobacteria bacterium, assembly GCA_035063765.1. Taxonomy (NCBI): domain Bacteria; kingdom Pseudomonadati; phylum Myxococcota; class Myxococcia; species Deltaproteobacteria bacterium. The sequence goes on along the minus strand of JAPSFT010000007.1, from coordinate 253,079 downwards.
CGCGCGAAGTCGACGAGCAGGGCCCAGACCGTCTCGGGCGGGTCGGCAACCCGGGTGCTGGCGCGGGCCTCCTCGACGGCGTGGGCGGCGGGCGCGAGCAGGGCGAGCGCGAGCCCGAGCCCGATCCGGCGAGGGCGGGCGCCGATCCCGCGCGGGAACGGGCGCCCGACGCGGCCGCGTCTGCGGGTCCCGGCCCCTCCTCCGCTTCCGGTACCGACCCTGATCCGGCTGGGCATCCTCACCTCCGCCGTTCTTGTCGGTCCCCAGGATCGGGGCTGGAGCCGGCCGCGGCTGTGAGGCCTCTCACAGCCCGCTTTCACCGCCCGGGCGGGGCGCCGGTATGCTGCGGGCCCGGAGGGGGGAGCGTGCCGATCCCGAAGCAAAGGTCAGGTGGCCGACACCGGCTGCTGGCGGTCCGCCTTGCGGCGGTGCGGCTCGCGCTCGCCGCGCTGGCGGTCGCCGGGTGCGTGCCGGCGCCGGGGCCCGTGCGGCGGCCGAGCCCGGACGCGGCGGCGCTCGAGCGCGCCGTGCTCTCGACGCTCGACCCGGGCGCGGACCCCTGTGTCGACTTCCACCAGTACGCCTGCGGCGGCTGGCTTGCAGCCGTGCCCGTTCCGGTCGACCGGCCGCAGGTGATGCGCAGCTTCAGCTCCATCGACGCGCGCAACCGCATGCTGCTCGTGCGCGTGCTCGAGCGCGAGACGGACACGCCCGGGCACCGCCGCGCGTCGGCGTTCTTCGACAGCTGCATGGACGTGGCGGCGGTCGAGGCGACGGCGCTCGGGCCCCTCGAGCCCTGGCTCCGGGAGATCGATGCGGCCGAGGGCCTCGAGGCGGTGTTCGCGATCGCGGCGCGGCTGCGCCGGGTGCCGGGTGCGAGCCCGCTCGTCGCGCTCGCGATCGAGCGGGATCCCCTCGATCCGGGCCGCCACGTGCTGATGCTCGCTCCGGGCGGCTTCGGGATGCCCGACCCGCGCCTCTACGGGGACGGCGCCCAGGGGCTCGCGAGCGAGTACCGCAACCACGTCGGGCGCATGCTCGAGCTCGCAGGTACGCGCGGGCCGCGGGCGCGCGCGCAGGCGCGGGGGATCCTCGCGTTCGAGACGGCGCTCGCGCGGGCGGCGGAGGCGCACGGTGCCGGCGGCGAGGCGGAGCACGCCCCGGCGGTCGTACGCGGCCGTGCGGCGCTCGCGGCGCTCGATCCGGCGCTGCCCTGGGACGCCTGGTTCGCGGCGCTCGGCGCGCCGGGGCTCGATGCGATCGAGGTGGCGGATCCTGCCTTCGTCCGGGCACTCGGGGCGGCGCTGCGCGAGGCCCGGCCCGAGGTGCTCCGCGCCTACCTGCGCTGGCAGCTCCTGCACGCCATCGCCGAGCGCCTGCCCCGCGCGTTCGACGAGGAGGACTTCGCGTTCGAGCGCAGGATCACGGGAGCCGTCGCGATGGCGCCGCGCCCGGAGCGCTGCGCGGAGGCGACGCTGGCGGCGCTGCCCGACGAGACGAGCCGCGCCTACGTGGTGGCGGCCTTCGGCGGCGAGAGCCGCGCCGTGGCCGAGGCGATGCTCGACGGCATCGCCGCCGCGTTCGAGGCGTCGCTGCCCGAGGTCGCGTGGATGGACGATGCCACGCGCGCGGCGGCGGCGGCCAAGGCGCGCGCGGTCGTCCGCAAGGTGGGCCATCCCGAGCCGTGGCCGGCGGGGACGACCTTCGCGGTGCACCCGGATCGCTTCCTCGAGAACTCGCTCGCGGCCGGCGAAGCGAGGCTCGGCCGCGAGCTCGCGGCGGCGGGGGCGCCGGTGGACCCGGCCGCCTGGCCGGTGGCGGCGATCGCGATGCGCGCCTTCTACGACCCGCGCGCCAACCAGATCGTCGTGCCCGCCGGGGTGCTCCAGCCCCCGCTCTTCGACGTCGGGCTGCCGGCGGCGATGCGCTGGGGTGCGGCCGGGGCGATGCTCGGTCACGAGTGGACCCACGGCTTCGACGCCGAGGGACAGCTCTTCGATGCGGCCGGCCGGCTGGCCCCCTGGTGGAGCACCGCGAGCGCCGCGCGCTTCACCGACGCATCGAGGTGTCTGATCGAGCGCTATGGGCGCTTCGAGGTCGAGCCCGGCCTGCACGTCGACGGCCGGCTCACCTTTGCGGAGAACGCCGCGGACCTGGGTGGCGTCGCGCTCGCGCACCGCGCCTGGCGCGCCGCGGCCGGCGACTCTGCGGACGACCCGTCCCCGGTCGCGGGCCTCAGCGAGGAGCAGCTCTTCTTCGTCGCGTACGCCCAGACCTGGTGTGCGCGAGCCCACCCCGCCTACGACGCCGCCATGGCCCGCAGCGATCCCCGCGCCCGCCCCCGCTTCCGCATCGACGGCCCCCTCGCCGAACTCCCCGCCTTCCATCGCGCCTTCTCCTGCCCCCAACCCCCCACCTGCCACGTCTGGTAGGGGCGGGTAGCGGCGGGGACAGACCCGGCGATCCGGCGATTCGCCGGTTCGAGGGTGCGCGCCGCCGAGAACCGGCGTTCTCGGTGGTCGCGTAGCGGCACGGCGATACCCTCCGGCCTGCACCCGGTCCCGCGGAACCATCCGTGCCGAGGCGCAACCGGATCGACCATGCCGGCCTGACCCACCACGTCGTGGTCCGCGGCGTCGAGCGGCGAACGATCTTCGTCGACGACCAGGATCGCGAGGACCTCCTCCGGCGGCTCGATCTCGTCCTCGAGGAATCCCGGGTGGAATGCCTGGCGTGGGCCCTGATCCCCAATCACTTTCATCTCGTCCTCCGCATCGGCGACGTCCCGCTGTCGCGGGTGATGAGTCGGATCGGTACCGGCTACGCCCGCCGATTCAACGAGCGACACGTGCGGGTCGGACACCTGTTCCAGAATCGCTACCTCTCGCGACCGATCCGCGACGATGCGGATCTGCTCGGCATCGTTCGATACGTCCACCTCAATCCGGTCCGCCACCGGATCGTGCCCGGACGGGAAGCGCTCGACTCCTTCCCGTGGTGCGGACACGCGGCGCTGATCGGCGAACGGCAGCCTCACATGTTCCACGCGGTCGACGCAGCCCTGCGTATCTTCGCCGACACCCGCACGGAGGCGCGCCGGCAGCTCCAGAGCTGGATGACGGCGGAGCCGGAGCCGCTTCCCGCCGATGCTGCTCCGGCCGCGACCCTCGATCCCGGCGAGCTCCTCGAGCTCGCGCAGATGGCCCGGCGAGCCGACGAACCTCCCGGTTCTCCGGGAGAGCTCGATCGGGTCCGAGGACTCGTCGCGTCGCTGGCCGGAATTGCGGCCGACGAGCTCCGGGGTCCTTCCAAACGGCACGCCGCGGTACGGGGTCGCGCGCTCGTCTGCCACCTCGCCTCCACCCGGCTCGGGCTCTCGAATCACGCCATCGCGCACGCATTGGAGATCTCGGAGCGGGCGGCCGCGCGGGGAACGAGGCTGGGCGCGCAGCTCGCGGAGTCCCCGGAGCCGATCGCTCGTGCGCTCCGTTCGGCCTGGGGCGAATCGCCGGATCGCCGGGACTGTCCCCGCCTCAGTCCAGGTCGGCCCAGACCGGAGCGTGGTCGCTCGGCGTGAGCTCGCCGCGCTTCTTGCGCCAGTCCCGGTCGATCTCGACCGCGCGCACCCGCAGCGCCACCGGGCCGGTCGCGAGCAGGCAGTCGATGCGAAGCCCCTGGCGGCGGTGGAAGGCGCCGCCCCGGTAGTCCCACCACGAGAAGGCCTGCAGATCGGGATGGCGGGCCCGGAACAGGTCGACCCAGCCCGCCCCGACCAGCCGGCGGAAGCGCGCGCGCTCCTCGTCGGTGTGGAAGATGGCTCCGCGCAGGGCCGCCTCGTTCCACGAGTCGATGCCGGCCGGGCAGACGTTGAAGTCTCCGCCCACGACCGCGGCGGTGCCCGGCGCATGGCTGCGCGCCAGGTGCTCCGCGAGCGCGTCGTACCAGGCGAGCTTGCGCGGGAAGTCGTCGTGGCCCGTGTGCTTGCCGTTCGGGCAGTAGACGCTCGTGAAGAGCAGGCCACCGGCGCGCGCCGTGAGCAGGCGCGCCCCCGCCTCCTCCTGGCCGGGCAGACCGCGCTGCACCATCTCGAGCGGCTCGCGCGCCAGCACCGCGACGCCGTTCCAGCTCTTCTGTCCGTGGACCGCCGCGTGATAGCCGGCCTTCTCGATCTCGGCCCACGGGAACTGCTCGTCGGGAACCTTCAGCTCCTGGAGGCCGACCACGTCCGGCTGGCGCTCGGCCAGCCACTGGAGCAGGAAGTCGAGGCGCGCCCGCACGCCGTTGACGTTCCAGGTCGCGATCCGCATGGCGGGACTCTACCCTGCACGGAGGCCGACGCGCAGCGAGCCGAAGGCGAGCGAAGGTCATCGGGAGGAGAGCTCGTTGGGGCGTCCCCAGGAACGCGCGGGGCTCGTGTTCGCGGCCCTGTGCGCGCTGAACGGCGCGTTCGTGCCCGCCGTCGCGAAGCTCACGACGGGCGCCGCCGACGGCCTCTTCGTGGCCGCCGCCACCAGCGTCTTCGCCGGTCTGGCCGCACTCGTGCTGCTCGCCGCGCGTGGCGAGCTCGGGCGCCTGTTCGCACGCGCGCGGCTCCCGTACCTGCTCGCGATCGGCGCGCTCGGCACCGCCGTCACCTTCCTCCTCTTCTACGAGGGTGCGCGGCGCACGAGCGCGATCCTGACCGCACTGTGCCTCCAGATCGAGCCCGTCTACTCGTTGCTCCTCGCGCGCGTCGCACTCGGCCACCCGCTGACGCCCCGGCGGATCGGGGCCGTCGCTGTGATCCTGGCCGGGATCGCGCTCGCGCTGAGCCCGGCGGGCGGCGACGGCTGGCTCGGGGTCACCCTCCTGCTCGCGACGCCGCTCGGCTGGCAGCTCTCGCACCTGATCGTGCTGCGTGGACTCGGCGACGTGGCGCCCCTCAACCTGACCGGTGCCCGCTACCTGTTCGGGGGCGTGATCCTGGCCGCGGTCTGGGCCGTGAGCGGCGGCGTCGCGCGGCTCCCGGTCGGCGACGCGCTCGCGCGCCTCGTGCCGGTCCTCGCGCTCCAGGGGATCGTGCTCTCGTTCGTCGGCACCCTGCTCTGGTACGCCACGATCGCGCGACTCGACCTCGCGCGAGCCACTTCGATCGTGGTGCCCTCGATCCCGCTGCTCTCGCTCGGCGCGAGCTTCCTGCTGCTCGGCGAGGTCGCGGGCCCGCGTGAGTGGGCGGGCCTGGCGCTCACCGCCGCCGGCGTCCTCGCCTTCGTGACGGCGCCCGACGCCCACGAGCCGCGCGTACGGGTCCCGTCCCCGACCGCGCCGATCGTGGTGGCGGACCCCGAATGAGCAGGGGCCACCGGCCGCTACGCAAAAGATGCAGGCCACGTCCCCGGGGCTCGCGCCGTTCCCGGGCTTGCGCGTGCGGTCAGCTGGTGGGGTCGGACTCGCAGCCCTCGCGGACCCAGCCCGGCAGGCAGCCTTCGGCGTGACACTGCTCTTCGAGGGCCTCGACGCGGCGCTCGCCGGTGCGCCGCGCCGCCTCGGCTTCGTCGAGCTCGTCGGTCTCGCAGTCCGGGCGCACGCCTCCGTGCTGGCGGCACTGCTCGAGGCTCTCCCGGGCCGCTTCCCACTCGTCGTCGAGGCCTGCGATCTCCTCGCGTAGGGCGGCGCCGCGCGCACACCAGTCCGCGGCGGCGGCGAGTTGCTCGAGCGGGCAGCCGGCAGCGAGACCGTAGTGGCTGCAGCGCCGCTCGTGCGCGCTGCGGCAGCGCACCTTGTCGAGTGGGCTCACGATCGCGTCGCAGCCGGGGTTGGCGCTCGAGGCGTCGGCGGCAGGCGCGGGCGTCTCCGTGGCCGGCGGCACGTGGCCGGCGCCTCCCGCTGGGGTCCTGTCGGCCGGAGGTGCCGTCGCGGGCGGTGCCTCCTCGGGGGGCGCTGCGGGCGCGATGGACGCGGCCGCTGCGGGCCGCGGCGCCGGTGGCTCGAGCGGCGTACGAGACAGCACCTCGGCGCCCGCCGGCAGGCGCCTCTCGTCGTCGACGAAGCCGATCGAGCCGTCGGGCGTGCGGTAGCGGATCAGCTCGCCGGCCCGCGCCGCAGCGGCGAAGAGCGGCGGCGAAGCGATCGCGAGCAGGAGCGCGAGCGCGAGCGGCGGGAGGCGCATGTCCGCCCCTATCGGGCCGCGACTGCGGGGGCTTTAGACGAGGGCAGCGCCGGCAGCGCCCGCGGCACTCCTTCCGGTGCTCGCCGGAATCGCTGCCACCCCGACCACCATTACGAGAACAGCCCTGCGCCGGCCCCTGTCCGCCAGATCCCCGAGAATCGCCGAATCGCCGGGACTGTCCCCGCCGCGCACGGCCCGCGCGCTCCGGGGATTGCACCGACGTGACGGCACCCGCTCGCGCGGGCCCCCACAGGGGGGAGCGGGACCACGTCCTCGGCTAGGGTCCCCGGCGCATCACCGGTTCACCCGCCGCGGCCACGAACCGATGAAGGCGCAGGGGGAAAGCCATGGAGCGGATGCCGCGCCGCCGGCCGGGCCACGCTTCGCTGCGGCTCCTCGCGCTCGCCGTCGGGCTCGCCACGCTCGCGACGGTGCCTGCACACGCCGCCGGCCGGGCCTCGGCTGCGGCCGTGCTGCCACGCGCGGAGCTGCTCGAGCGCGCGCTCGCCGCCTATCGCCGCGTCCTCGCGAACGGGCAGGTCGCGAACCCCGTCCTCACCGTGATCGACTACTCGCTGCCGTCCTCGCGGCGGCGCCTGTGGGTGGTGGATCCCGAGACCCGACGCGTGCTGGCCCACGAGTACGTGGCCCACGGGCGCGGCTCGGGCGACGAGCGCGACCCCGCGCGCGCCGTCCGCTTCGGCAACCAGCCGTCGAGCCATCGCACGAGCCTCGGCACCTTCCTGACCGGCGATACCTACACCGGCCAGCACGGCCTGTCGCTCGAGCTCGACGGCCTCGACCCCGGCGTCAACGACCGCGCGCGCGAGCGCCGCATCGTGATCCACCCGGCCGACTACGTGAGCGCCGCGTTCCGCGCCCGCAGCGGCGGTTGGGTCGGGCGGAGCTTCGGCTGCCCGGCGCTCGCGCCCGACGTGGCGCCCCGCCTGATCGAGCGCATCCGCGGCGGCAGCGTGTTGTTCGCGGGCCGCGGGGAAGAGCCGGCGACCGTCGCCCAGCGCTAACGCGGGCCGGCGGCCAGCACGCGCTCGAGCTTCGCGTCGTACCCGTACACGTCGTCGTAGAACTCGATCTGGGCGCGCAGGCCGCCGGCGCCGTCCGGAACCGGGCGCACGACCGCGGTGGTGTAGAAGATCACGACCGGCACCGGCGGGTCGACCTTCACCGCGATCTCCTTCCTTCCTGCCATCGCCTCGCGCTGGCGTGCGGGCGGCCAGTCGGCGCGCTCGCGCAGCACCCAGGCGGCGAGGTCGTCCGGACGCTCGACGCGGATGCAGCCGTGGCTGAAGTCACGCCGCGCGCGTGCGAAGAGCCCGCGCGCGGGCGTGTCGTGCAGGTACACGCTGTGCGAGTTCGGAAACAGGAACTTGACCCGCCCGAGCGCGTTCTTCGGGCCGGGCCGCTGGCGCAGCCGCGCCGCTCCGCTCGCGAGCTCGGCCAGGCCACCGCCCATGATCTCCATGCCCTGGGCGGCGAGATAGCCGGGGTTCCGGTGCAGCTTCGGGAGGACCTCGTTCACGACGATGCTGCGCGGCACGTTCCAGTAGGGCGCGAAGGCCACCGTGTCGAGCCCGCCCGTGAAGACCGGCGTGCGGGTACCGGCCTTGCCGACCACGACGCGCATCGCGAGCGCCGGCCTGCTGCTGCGGCCGAGCTCGTCGAAGGCGAAGAGCTCGAAGGCCGGGATGTTGACGAAGATCGCGCGCTCCGAACCCGCGGCATCGCGGGGGCTTCGCGGCAGGGCCGGGATCCAGCGCAGCCGCTCGAGGGCGAGCACGATCTGGCGCACGCGGTGCTCGGCGGGCACCGCGAGGGCGCGGGCGGTCGCGGGGCCGATCACGCCGTCGGGCTCGAGCCCGTGGCGGGCCTGGAAGCGCTGGACTCCCGCGACGAGCCCGGCGTCGTAGACCGGCGACGACGGGGTGCCCGCGGGCAGGTCGCCGAGCGCGATCAGCCAGTCGCGCAGGCCGTCGCAGGCGGGGCAGGGGGCGCCGGGCGCGAGCTTGCCCGTCACGGCGACCGGGCCGACGGTCGTATCGGCGGCGAGGGCCCGGTAGAGCGCGAGCTGATCGACCAGGAGCCGGTGCTGCGCGAAGGCCGGCGCCGCGTCGGCGACGAGCTCCGGGACGCGATCCTCGGCAACGGCCCGGGCGACCGCCGCGGCCAGGTCGTCCCTCCTCGGGCCGGGATCGAAGCCGAACGAGAGCTGCCTCGGGTTCACCCGCCCGCTCTGGAGATCCGAGAGGTGGCGCAGGAAGTCCACCGACAGCGCGACGTCGAAGCGGGCCAGGGTGTCGGGCGTCGCGGCCGCACCGGCGGCGAGGCCCTGGCGGGCGCCGTCGAGCCGCACGGCGTCGGTGTCCGCCGCGGAGAGCCCGAGCGCGTCGGCGCCGAGGAGCGCGTGGGTGGCGTCGGCGGCGGGTCTGGTGGGGCGGCCGTCCTCGAGCCAGAGGGGCTGCCAGCCGCGCGGCTCGTAGAGCTCGATCAGGGCCTTCCGGGAGTCGGAGAAGTCCGGCCAGCGCAGGTCGACGAGCGAGCCGGCGGAGACCAGGGCCTCGATGTGCGCGGCCGTCTCGCCGCGCGGCGGGTCGTCGGGCGCGCCGCTCGCGGGCGCGGACGCGGCTGCCAGCGCCAGCCCGATCGCGATCGCAAGGGTCCGCCGCCACCACCCCATCCCGCCGCCTCCGGGGCTCGCGAGACGCGCTAGGCGGACGGCTCGGCGACCGTCTCCTCGGATCGTACGGACCCCTCGCCCGCCTCGGGAGCGCGCCCGGTGTAGCGCATCACCCGCGCGGGAACCCCGATCGCCGTGGCGCCGGGCGGCACGTCGCTGACGACCAGCGAGTTCGCCGCCACGCGCGCACCGTCCCCGATCGTGACGGCCCCCAGGATCTTCGCGCCGGCCCCGATGAAGACGTCGTTCCCGAGCTGCGGGACACCCCCCCGTCCCATGTTCGTTCCCAGCGTCACATCGTGCATGAGGCCTACGCGGTCTCCGATCACCACCCCGGGATGGACCTTGATGTTGCCCGAATGGACCAGATGGAATCCCTCGCCCACGATCGCCTCGCGGTTCAGCGTGATCCCCGTGGCGAGCTCGACCCCGAGGAAGAGCAGCCCGTAGACCTTCGACGTGACCCAGCGTGCAGCCCGTGTGCGCCGCGCGAGAGACCAGCGGCCGAAGCGATAGACCACCATCGCCCAGAGGGCGGGATTGAGCAGGGAGCGGCCGTGCCGGTGGTAGTCCGCGCGAACCTGGTCGAACATCGGCGGCGATCCTTCTCCCGACGGCTACCCGGCACCCACCCGCTCGCGCAGGGCATGCGCGAGCGTCCGTACGAGCTCGCGGGCCGCTCGGTCCTGTCCCAGCGCGTTCAGGTGCCGGCCGTCGCTCGCATAGGCCGGCACCAGGCTCGGGTGGTCGGTCCCGCCACGGCGGAAGGTCTCGGGTCTACCGTCGGGATGCGTCGATTCCACGGCGGCGAGGTCGAAGATGGGATCGCTCGGAAACGCCTGCCGGAGGAGCTCGTTGTACCCGGCCCGGCGCATGTTCGAGCGCGCCGTGCGGTCCTCGAAGCCCGTGACGCGCTTCACCAGGCCCCTCCACCCGGGATCGCTCACCTCGAGCGGCGTCGTCACGTGAACGAACACGGTTCGGGGATGACGAGCGCGCAGGCGCTCGATCACGGAGCGGTACCGGTCGACGAGCGCACGGACGTCGGTGTCCTCGCGCACGTCGACGTAGCAGAGCTTCATGAGCGCGACGTCCGGGCTCGTCCCGCCTTCGCCGCCGAGCAGCCTCTCGAAGGCGTCGAGCTTGCTCTCCGGATGCCCGTTCTTGCCACCCATCGCGTGCGCGAAGACGGGGTCCGGCAGGGACCGGGCCGCGGCCTCGTCGACCAGGCGGAGGTCGAGCTTCTCCCTGCCCGCGAAGAGCCGCTCCAGACCCTCGAGCACGTTCGAACCCACCGACATGTGCTGGAACAGGATCCGCGCCCCGGCCACCTGCCGCAGATCCCGCGCGAGATCGCTCTCCATCGCCTGCTCCTCGATTCCGCTCCGAACGCCAGGAGCCCGCTCCTCGCTGCCCTCGCCCGTACAGGCGACCACGCCGAGCGCCATCGCCGCCACCAGCGCTGCGGCCCCCAGCATCGTCGTCATGACCGGCTCACGCATCCTCGCGAGGCGGGATGGCTTCCACGAGCACGGGCTCGGCTCGCAGGTAGTCGGTCACGCGCCGCTTGCCGTCGATGTCCCGGTAGACCCGACTCACCTGCTCCTCGGAGAGGCCGAGCAACCTGCCGACCGCCGCCGGCTCGACGCCATTCGTGCGGCCCCACAAGCACAGGTCCATCTGGTCGTAGGGGAGCGAGAAGTAGAACTCCTCCTGCGACTGCGGCAGCGAGTAGGTGTCCGTGGTCGGCGGCCGCCGGCGGATGTTCTCCGGAACGCCCAGGTGGGCGGCGAGCGCGTAGACCTGCGTCTTGTACAGATGGGCGATCGGCTTCACGTCGGCGAGGCCGTCGCCGCCCTTCACGAAGAAGCCCTGATCGTACTCGAGGCGGTTCGGCGTGCCGGCGACGGCGTAGTTCAGGCGGTCCGCGTGGTAGTACTCGAGCATCTTGCGTGTCCGCTGCTTGAAGTTCGTGGCCGCGACGACGCCGAGATAGGCCTCGGTACTCATGCGTGCGCGCACCTCGCGTCCATCGGGCGCGCGGGCCACCACGGAGAAGACCCGGTACTGGTCGCTGTCCACCACGCTCGGCAGGACGATCTTGCTCTTCCAGCCCTCGCCGTACTCGGGAATCACCTGGCGGATCGCCTCGTCGCGGCGGCGGTAGCAGCCAACGGCTCGCAGGGTCTCGCTGAGGTCCTCGATCACGTGCTCTACCGCGAGCGAGCGGACGAGCTCGAGGCCGAGCTCTCTCGACTCGTGCGCCGCCGCAGACTCCCCCTCGGGCAGCAGGAGCGCGAAGACCCGCTCGGGGCCGAAGGCCCGCACGGCGAGCGCCGCGACCACGCTGCTGTCGATACCGCCCGAGACGGCCACCACGACGCCGCGCTTGCGAAAGCGCTGGAAGACGGCCTCGCGAAGCGTCCGGACGATCTGGTCGGTTGCCGCCTCCCCGTCGAGCTTCAGCACGTCGCGGGGGATCTCACGCGACACGACCATCCGCCTGCTCCTTTCCCTTCGCGTGGACGAAGCGAGCGACTCGTGCGATGGAGTCGAGGTTCTCGGGGATCATCTCCTCGTCCGCCACCTGGAGCGCAAATCGCTCTTCGAGGAAGGCGATGAGCTCGAGGACCCCCGTCGAGTCGATGAGACCCGTGTCGAGAAACGAGTCCTCGTTGCCGAGCGCCGACTCGTCGCCCCCCAACAGGAAGGTCTCCACCACGAAGTTCCGGACCTGCTCCAGGATTTCCTGCACGTTGCTCACCCTCGAAAGCCGTTGATGTACTGCTCCAGCAGGAGCTGGGTCGAGATCACGCTCACGACCGCCATGTCGTCCCTGACGCCGATCGCACGCCCCTTGTCGAACTTCGCCACGAGCTTCGTCACGGCGTCGGCATCGAACAAGCCATCGACCTCGATGCGCCGGGGATCGAGCAGTGCTCGCACGTAGTCTGGACGCCCGACACCGTTTGCGCCACCGAGCAGGCTCTCGCCGTCGGGTGCGCGGTAGGGCTGCTTGGGACGCTGCAGGACGGAGGGAGGCAGGAGATCACGTGCCGCGCGCTTGAGGACGTGCTTCTCGTCGAGGACCTTCATCTTGTGCGTGGGCGGCATGCGCGCGGCCAGCTCCATCACGCCCACGTCGAGGAAGGGGAAACGAGCCTCGACCGAGTGCGCCATCGCCACGCGGTCTGCCTGGGAGGCGAGGATGTAGCCCGGCATCAGGATCCGCATCTCCAGGAACTGCGCCTGTTCGAGGAGGTCCCAGCGCTCGAAGTCCGGCGGCAGGAGCGCGCGTGCGGCCGCGAACGGATCGTGGCCGGCGAGGGCCTCCCGCACGGCAGGGGCGTAGAGGAGCTTCGCCTTCGCCGTGAGGTCCCAGCGCGGCAGGTGGGAGAAGAAGGGGTTGGCCCGCAGCGACCCGCTCACGTGGAAGAAGGCGCGCAGGTAGGCGGGTGGCTGGGCCTGGATGTTCTTCATGTAGGGATAGAGGCGCCGCAACAGCAGGGGGCGCAGGCGCGACTGCGGCTGGCGTGCCCAGAAGGCGCGGATCTTCGCTTCCTTGAAGATGTCGTAGCCGCCCAGGACCTCGTCGGAGCCCTCTCCGGTGAGCACGACCTTGAGCCCGTCTGCGCGCACGCGCTGGGCCAGCAGGTAGAGCGGGGCGGGAGCCGTGCGCACGAGAGGCGTCTCCGCGTGCCAGATCACGGCCGGGAACACCCGCCCGATGTCCGCCTTCGTGCAGTGCACCGGATAGTGGTCCGTACCGAGGTGACGCGCGACCTCCTTCTGGAAGGCGCTCTCGTCGTACTCGGGATCCTCGAAGGTGATCGAGAACGTACGTAGCGGTGTGTCGGTGAATCGCGCGATCATCGCCACGACGATGGAGGAGTCGAGGCCTCCGCTGAGGTACGCTCCCGTCGGCACGTCGGCGCGCAGGCGCAGGCGCGTGGCGTCGATCAGCCGCTCGCGAAGCCGCTCGGCGTTCTCGTCGATCGAGGTGTGGCCGAGGGCCTGCTCGAAGCGGACGTCCCAATGCGACCAGGTGGTGGTCTTCCCGTCGCACACCCGCATGGACGATCCCGGAGGAAGCTGCTTCACGTTCTCGAAGACGGTGCGCGGCGCAATCGGCGTCCAGAACGTGAGCACCTGATCGAGTCCGCGCAGATCGATGCGCCGCGCAGGGGCACCGTGCGCGAAGAGGGCCTTCACCTCGGACGCGAACAGGAACTGCCCCTCGGCGACGGTGTAGTAGAGCGGTCGGACACCGACACGATCCCGGGAGAGGAACAGCGATCTGCGTCTCCGGTCCCAGATCGCGAAGGCCCACTGGCCGTTGAGGTCGTGGACGCAGTCCTCGCCCTTCTCCTCGTAGAGGTGAAGGATGACCTCGGTGTCGGAGCGGGTCCGGAACCGGTGCCCGCGGCGCACGAGCTCCTCGCGGAGCTCCACGTAGTTGAAGATCTCGCCGTTGAAGGTGATGCACAGGTCGCCCCCCTGGCTCCGCATGGGCTGCGATCCGCCAGCGAGGTCGATGATGGACAGGCGGGCGTGGCCGAGGGCGACGGGGCCTTCCGCCCACACGCCGGTTGCATCGGGGCCACGATGGCGCAGGATCCCGAGCATGCGCTCCAGGGGCTGCGGGTCGACGGGCTCGCCGCGCAGGCTGCATATGCCGACCACACCACACATGATCGCTCCCGTCTATCGACCCGACGGCGTTCGCCCTGAGGCATCGCGGCGGTTGCGGTGAGGCCGTGCCGCGCGCGTGTGCCTCACCGCCCGGCCCCGCGTGCCCGAACCCGCGTTTCCCTGGATGGACTGGTGCCCCGCGGCCGCGAAACCGTGATCCTGCGCGACGGCCGGCAGACCGGGCGCTGGAGTCTGGCATACCCCTCGTTCACGGTGCCAGGAGGCTCTCCGGTCCCGGGGCCGGGGCAGCGCGCCCGGCGATCGCTTGCCGGGCCGGCCCTGGCGCCGCGGCTCGGGATCGTGTCACGAGCACGCAGGATCGTGGGCCAGGGCCGCGACAGCCTCTACGGTCTCCGGGGATCTCGCGGCCCCGGGTCCGGCTCCCCGGCCGGCGCCGCGGCAGGCGCACCGTTCAGCTCGCTGCTTCCGTTCACCGCAAGAGACGGGGAGCCACCCGAAGCGAACCGATGCGAGTCCACCTCGTCCACGAATTCCTGGAGCAGAGCGCCCGGCGCACGCCCGAGCAGCCGTTCCTCGTCCACGAAGGGCGCGGTCTCGCCTACGCCGAGGTCGATGCGGGGGCGAATGCCCTGGCGGCGGCGCTGCTCCGGGAGGGCCTCCGGGCGGGTGATCGCGTGGCCCTCCTCGCCCGCAACTCCCCGCTCTACGTCGAGGCCTACTACGGCATCCTGAAGGCGGGCGGGGTAGCCGTGCCCCTCAACACCGCCGCGGACCCCGCCTCGCTCGCGTACTTCCTGGGTCATTGCGGCGCTCGCCATGCCGTGGTCGGAGCGGGCTGCGAACGCGCCCTGATCGCGGCTCTCGCGCAGGGCACACCCGTCGAGACGATCTTCTTCGAGAAGCCCGTAGCCGATCGCCTGCTCCCCACGCCCGTGCGCGGGATCCCGGTCGGCGAGGCGCTGGCCACGGCGACGGCCGATCCCCCGAGCCGGCGGCGAATCGACCTGGACGTCGCCGCGATCATCTACACCTCGGGAAGTACCGGCCGCCCCCAAGGTGCGACGCTCACGCACCTGAACCTGGTGACGAACGTGAGCTCGATCGTTGCCTACCTGGCGCTCGAACCCTCGGATCGGGTGCTCGCGGTCCTTCCCTTCTACTACGTGTACGGGAAGTCGGTCCTCAACACCCACGCCGCGGTCGGTGGAACGGTCGTGATCGAGAACCGCTTCCAGTACCCGAACACCGCTCTCGACACGCTCGAACAGGAGCGCTGTACGGGCTTCTCGGGGGTCCCGTCGACCTTCTCGATCCTGCTGCACCGCTCGAACCTGGCCGAACGTGCGCTCGAGCACCTCCGCTACGTGACCCAGGCCGGGGGCGCCATGAGCCCGCGGATCACCCGGCAACTGATCGACGCGCTTCCCGGAAAGCGCATCTTCGTCATGTACGGTGCGACGGAGGCGGGCGCGCGCCTGTCCTACGTTCCGCCCGAGCGCCTGGCCGAGAAGATCGGATCGATCGGAATCGCGATCCCGAACGTGGAGCTCACCGTTCGCCTCCCTGGCGGCGCCGAAGCCGCCGTGGGCGAGGAGGGCGAGCTCGTGGCCCGTGGCTCGAACCTGATGCGCGGGTACTGGGACGACCCCGAGGCCACCGCGCGCGTGCTCGACGAGCACGGCTACCACACCGGCGATCTCGGCTATCGCGACGAGGACGGCTTCCTCTTCCTCGTGGGCCGCAAGGCCGACATGATCAAGGCGGGGGCGCACCGCGTCTCGGCCAAGGAGATCGAGGAGGCGATCCTCGAGCATCCGGCGATCGTCGAGGCGGCCGTGATCGGGGTGGAGGACGAGATCCTCGGCGAGCGGATCGTGGGGTACGTGGCGCTACGGGACGGGGCGAGCCTCGAGGTCGAGGAGCTCCGCAAGGACCTCAGGCGGCGGCTTGCCGCGTACAAGGTCCCATCCGAGATCCTCGTGCGCGACGAGCTGCCGAAGAACGAATCGGGGAAGATCCAGAAGCGCGCGCTCTCCTAGCGCGGAGGCCGGAGTTGCCGCGACGGCCCGGGCCGTCAGGTGCCCATCGCCGGATCGCTGATGTCCCTCCGTCCGTTCTCGGCGCGTCCCGCGAAGCGGCGGGAGAAGTCGGGTGCCTCGCTGCACGTCACCGTGAAGTCGTACCAGCGGTGGCTTCTCGAGAGGTGCCAGCGGCGCATCCGCTCGGAGGCGGGGGGCACCCGCACCGTGTACGAGGCCGGCTTCCGGTACGCGTTCGGCGCCAGCACGAAGGTGCACGGCGCCGCTCCCGCGTTGATCAGCCGGATCGAGACCCTCCTCCCGGCCTCGACCTGCGCCTCGACGCCGGCGGCAGGCAGCCTTCCCTGCACGTGCCGGAGGAAGCCGTTCGGTCCCATCACCCACAGGTCGTAGGCGTCGTCGGCCGGCCAGGTGTCCGCGAGCGTCCCGCCGGCCTCGACCGCGTAGCGCCGGGGGCCGGCCTCGAGCTGGAGGCGGTCGTAGACGTGGAAGACCGCTCCCGCGCGGCCGGTCGCCCGGAACGCCAGCCGGACGCCGCCCGCGAGCTCCTCCGCGTCGGCCGCCAGCTCGTAGGGCAGGGCGCGCGATCGCCGGTAGCCGATCGCCTGGGCGGGCACCGTCCCCTCGCTGCCGAGCGGGATCGGCACCTGCGGCAGCGCCTGTTGCGCGCTGGAGATCGCCGTCGCCTCTTCCCGCGTGAGCTGCGGCAGCGCCGTGAAGGGCGTGCGATTCGGGTGCCGGAACTCGAAGGCCGAGGTGAGGTCCCCCAGCATCGCGCGCCGCCAGGGGCTGATGTTGGGCTCGAGGACCCCGAAGCGCACCTCGAGGAAACGGATCAGCGAGGTGTGGTCGAAGGCTTCGGAGTCGACCCACCCGCCCCGGGTCCACGGGGAGACGATGGTCATCGGCACGCGCGGGCCCGGCCCGAAGACGCCGCCGTCGGCGGTGTAGCGCTCGCTCGTGTCTTCGACCGTGCTGGCGCCCGCCAGCGAGAGATCGGCCCGCAGCGACGGCGCGCAGGGCGGCGGGACGTGGTCGAAGTAACCGTCGTTCTCGTCGAACATCACGAACAGCACCGTCCGGGCGAAGACCTCCGGGTCGGCGGTGAGGGCGTTCAGCACCTCCTGGGTGTAGAAGCCGCCCTGCACCGGGCTCGACGGGACGGGATGCTCGGACCAGATCGCGGGCGCCACGACCCACGACACCTGGGGCAGGGCGCCGGCGAGCACGTCGTTGCGCAGCCCGTCGAGGTTCGCGTTCGTGAGCGTCGTCGAGAGCCCCTTCTCGACGAGCGGCGAGGGCGTGCCCGCGTAGAAGGGCTCGCGGTACTGGCGGAAGCCGGCCAGGGAGTTGTCGCTGAAGTTGTCGTAGAGGTCCTGGTAGACCTTCCACGAGATCCCCGCCGCCTCGAGGCGTTCGGCGTAGGTGGTCCAGGTGAAGCCGGTCTCGGGCGGTCCGAGCCAGTCGTTCTTGTTCGTGATCGCTGGTCCGCCGCCGGTTGCGAAGGGGTCGTTCGTGCCGGTGAACATGAAGAGCCGGTTCGGGTTCGTGCCGCCGTGGAAGGAGCAGTGATAGGCATCACAGACGGTGAAGGCGTTGGCGAGCGCGAACTGGAAGGGAAGCTCGGCCTCCGTGTAGTAGCCCATCGACCACGGCTGCTTGAACTGCGGCCAGTGGCCCGTCGCTCCGGCCGCCCAGGCGCTCTGCGCGTCGGGGTAGGTGTGGGGCGTGCCGTAGACCCGCTGCGCGTTGCCGATCGTCGCGTCGAGGTGGTAGGGCAACACGGTCGTGCCGTCGCCGAGCTGCTGCTCCCACACGGAGCGACCGCCGGGGAGCGGGATCGTGATGCGATCGCCGAAGCCGCGGACGCCCGCCATCGTCCCGAAGTAGTGGTCGAAGGCGCGGTTCTCCTGCATCAGGATGACGACGTGTTCGATGTCCAGGATGCTGCGGCGCCGCGCTCGCGCCGGGATGGCGAGCGCCCGCTGGATGCTCGGGGGGAACATCGTGACGGCGACGGTGGCGCCGGCGAGCTGGAGGAACGAGCGTCGCGAGAGATCCTGCATGCGTCCTGTGGGCTCCCTGCGCCCGCTCGGGGCGCTCCGTTGCGTCTCCGGGGCCGGCGTTCTCCGCGGGCCCGGCGGAGGATACCCGCGGCGGCGTCTGGGCGAGATCGACGGGTGCGGGGCCCGGTCCCCGGGGAGCCGGCAGCCGGTTGGCGGCTGCGTTACACCCCCGCACCCCTGTCCCGGCCCCGGAGCCCCCATGATCCGCATCGACGGCGTCTCGAAGCGCCATGGCCGGCAGATCCTCTTCCTCGAGGCCTCGGCGGCGATCGGGCGCGGCGAGAAGGTGGGGCTCGTCGGCCCGAACGGAGCCGGCAAGTCGACGCTCTTCCGGCTGATCACCCGCGAGGAGGAGCCCGACGACGGCCAGGTCGTGATCGACCGCGGCATCACGGTCGGCCACTTCCACCAGGACGTCGGCGAGATGAAGGGCCGCACGGTGGTGGAGGCCACCCTCGACGGCGCCGGCCCCGTCGCCGAGGCGGCGCACGCGCTCCACGAGCTCGAGCAGGCGCTCGCCGATCCCGGGCGCGCCACCGAGCTCGACGCGCTGGTCGCGCGCTACGGCGAGGCGCAGGCGCGCTTCGAGGAGCTCGGGGGCTACGCGCTCGAGTCGCGCGCGCGCGAGGTCCTGGCGGGGCTCGGCTTCGCGCAGGCCTGGATGGACGGCGACGTGGGCGCCCTCTCGGGCGGCTGGCAGGTGCGCGTAGGCCTGGCGCGCATCCTGATCCTCCAGCCCGATGCCCTCCTGCTCGACGAGCCCACCAACCATCTGGACCTCGAGTCGATCCTGTGGCTCGAGGGCTGGCTGCGCGGCTTCGAGGGGGCCGTCCTGGTGACCTCCCACGACTGGGAGTTCCTGAACCGGCTGGTCGGCAAGGTCGTCGAGATCGACGGCGGCGAGCTCGTGACCTACTCGGGCGACCTCGCCTTCTACGAGCGCCAGCGGGCGATCGCGGATCGCGAGCAGGAGGCGCAGTACGCGCGCCAGCAGGCGATGCTGGCCAAGGAGGAGGCCTTCATCGCGCGCTTCAAGGCGCGCGCGAGCCATGCCGCGCAGGTGCAGTCGCGGGTCAAGAAGCTCGAGAAGATCGAGCGGGTGGAGCCCCCGAAGCGGCGCCAGGTCGTCGAGTTCGAGTTCCGCGCGCCGCCGCGCTCGGGCGACGACGTGGTGCGCATCGCGGGCCTCGCCAAGCGCTATGGCGAACGCGTCCTCTTCGACGGCTTCGACCTGTGGATCCGGCGCGGCGAGCGCTGGTGCGTGCTCGGCGCCAACGGCGCGGGCAAGACCACGCTGCTCCGGCTCGTGGCGGGCGAGACGGCGCCCGACGCCGGGACCGTCACGATCGGGGCGTCGGTGCGGATGGGCACCTTCGCCCAGCACGCCATGGAGCAGCTGGACGGCGACGCCAGCGTCTACGAGACGCTCGAGCGCGCGTTCCCGGCCGCGTCGGTCGGCTCGCTGCGCACGCTGGCCGGCTGCTTCGGCTTCTCGGGCGACGAGGTGGAGAAGCGCTGCCGGCTGCTCTCGGGGGGCGAGCGGGTGCGGCTCGTGCTGGCGCGCATGCTCTACGACCCGCCGAACTTCCTCGTGCTCGACGAGCCCACCAACCACCTCGATCTCGCCACCAAGGAGATGCTGGTGCGCGCGCTGCGCGGCTTCGAGGGGACGATGCTCCTGGTCTCCCACGACCGCCACTTCCTGTCGGCGCTCACGAACCGCGTGCTCGAGCTGAACCCCGGCGATCCGCGCACCTACGGCGCGGGCTACGACGACTACGTCGTCGCGAGCGGCCACGAGGCGCCGGGGATGCGGAGCTGAGGGAGCGGGGGAAGCCGGCTCCTCACGGCGACCGCGGGCGCCGCACCCGGCGCCGCCTCGCCCGCGCGAGTGCGACGAGCGCGGCGCCGGCTACGAGCCCCGGGGCCGCACCCGTGGCCTCGGGCACGACCCCGAGCCGGTAGCCGAAGAAGTCGACGTCGACGGCGCCGTAGCCGCTCGTCGCCGAGAGGCCGAAGGCGATGTGCTGCCCGTCGTACTCGGCGCCGTTCGACTGGGCCACCAGGAACGAGACCGGCGTACCCGAGCCGTCGCGGTAGACGTCGACCAGGTAGCTCCCCGGCGCTCCGCTGCCCTCGATGGTGATCCAGAACTCGTGCCAGTCGAGCAGGTCCGCGTCGGCCATCGGCAGGAGGTTCGCGTGGGCCGCGTCGGTGTGGTCCGACCCGGGGAGGAAGAGGCCGGGCTGGTTGTTCATGACGAGCCCGCCGCCGAGGAAGGCCGGCGTGTCGATGTCGAGGGCGAGCGCGAAGCCCACCGCCCGGGCGCCGTCCTCCTGTACGGTGAACATGCCCTGGCCGTCGTCGGTCACGTTGTAGCCCTTCGGAAACCAGGGCGTGATCTCGGTGAGCTGCGGCTGCTCGGGATCCGGGTCGGGAGAGGTCTGCGGGTGGACCGGGTCGAGAGCCCCCGTGGACGAGATCCGCGCCCGGAAGGTGATCGTGACGCCGTTCGTCAGGACCGAGGTCGCGCCCGCGTGCTCGCGCTCGATGTCGCGGCCGAACCAGAAGCGGCGGTTGCTCGGGTCCTCGTAGGACCAGTCGCGCGGCTCTCCGGGGTCCTGGATGCGCAGGTAGGTGGTGTCGCCGTCGAGCAGGGCGGCGACGCCGCCCGGCGGGTTGCCCGGCGGCGCATACGCGTCGCCCGGGAAGGTGCCGTCGTTCGGATCCAGGCCGGCCTGCTGCCACTTCGTCGCCTCGTCACGCCGCCAGGTGCCGTCGAGGGCGGACTGGTCGTCGGCCCCGCGCGCGTCCACGTCGCCGTCGAAGAGGTAGTCCCAGCCTCCGTCTGGCTCCGGGTACTCGACGCCGGCCGCTGCAGGAGCCGCTGCCGACGCCACGGCCAGCACCAGGACGGCGGCCCGGGTGAGGAACGGGCGGGAGGAAGCTCGTCGGATGGGGGTGTCCATGCGCCTACTCTAAACGGAGACGCGACGCGCGTGCACCAGGGAAAATCGAGGGGGCTGCACGCGCCGCGTGCCGGGCGGGGCCGTGGGCAGCCACGCCGTCGCCGGCAGCGGCGGCATCACGGCGAGGCCCGACCGACCGGCCGGCACGGGTGCAGGTCGGTTGCCTGTGGGGATGGGGAGTCGACGCCCCGCCCGCCTTCCCGAGCGGAGCCGGCGGGGCGTCGCGAGGGCGTCTCCGCTTCAGGCGCGGCGGCGCTGCCGCAGGGCGAGTGCGAGGGCGCCGGTGCCGACGAGCGCCACCGTGCCCGGCTCCGGGACCGGCAGCGTCGTGGCGATCACGTAGTTGCCGTCCGCGTCCCGGGTGTTGAGGTACATCACGAGCCCGCTGCCGTTGTCGACGACGTCGGCGTGCGAGAAAGAGGCGGCGTAGGCCAGCGGCGAGCCGTCGAGCGTCGGGGCGGAGAACAGGCCCGTGGCGCCGCTCCAGGTCGCGCCGCCGTCGAGGGACTCGGAGTAGTAGATCTGGTTGGCGAAGCGGGCGCCCGAGTTCGCGCGCATGTCGAAGAAGTAGCCGAGGCCTCCCGGGACCGGCACGACGTCACCGTGGTTGTTGATGTAGCCGGTCGCATTTCCCGCCGCCGTGAAGTCGGCCGAGAAGTCCTTCAGCAGATCGAGGTCGTAGCCGGTGCCGGTGAAGGGGCCGCCCGCCAGCCAGCGCGACATGGTCGGGCCGAAGATCGACGTGTCCCCGACGATGCCGGCCGAGCCCGAGGTGTCCTGGCCGAGGCGGGTGAGGGCGCCGTCGTGATTCACCGAGAGGTTGTTCGGGTCGCTGCCGATCGTCGAGAGGCTCAGGTTGTAGCTGTAGGCCGCGTTGTAGCTCCCGCCGCCGTTGAAGTAGGTCCAGTGCTGGATCACCCAGTCCGAGCCGACCTTCGTCACGTTCTCGAAGCCGAGCCACGGAGGGGTGCCGCTCGGGAACGGGTCGTTCGAGAAGCTCAGCGCTCCCTGGTCGCTGAAGTTGATGCCGTCCGTCGAGGTGGCGTGACGGAGGTTGCCGATCGGGCCGTACCCCGCCGGCCGGTACCACATGTGGTAGGTGCCGGCCTCGTACGCGAAGGACGCGGAGGACCCGCCGAGGACGGTCGAGCCGTCTACGTTGATGGTGTTGAGGCTGTTGGAGAAGACGGGGACCGCTCTTGCGAGCTGCGGGGCCGCCAGGACCGTGGCGGCCAGGGCGAGCGTCCGGAAGACGGAGCGAAGCGAAGAGACACGCGTGTGCATGACCATCCCTTCCCGAGGAGGTTGCCAGGGCAGGGAACCAGCAAATCGCGTACCGCCGGAACGCCGTGCACCTTCCCGAAGGAATCCAGGAGGTTGGCTCCAGGCGGCCGGAAGACAGGCAATCGCGGTGGGAATTTCCGTTCACACATCAGGAATTCCTGTTCCGCGGAATCCGTCCCCTCGGGTTCAAGCGGGGTCGGATGTCCCTCCAGGGTCCCGGCCGCCGTCGCGGGCGGCTGCGCTACACCCCCCCCGCATCCCCGCGCGTGACCCGGGACCCGGAGCAATCAGGTGACGACCGAGACGCGTGCGCCGCGACCCCGAGCCGTGCTGCTGGGCGTCCAGCTCCCCGGCACCGACGAGGCCGAGCACGCCTCGTCGCTCGCCGAGCTGGCGAGGCTCGGCAAGACGCTCGGCCTCGAGGTGGTCGGGCGCGTGAGCCAGCGGCGCGCGCGGCTCGCGACCGGCGCGGTGGTGGGCGAGGGCAAGCTCGCGGAGCTGGCCGGCTGGACGGGCGGGACGGGCGTCGTGCCGGTGGGACCGCCTCGGCCGCGGCGGCGCGCCACCGGAGCCGAAACCGAAGCAGAGGACGAGGGGGAGGAGCCCGAGGAAGCGGAGACGCCGGACGGCGGGGGTGCGGAGCCGGGTGCGGTGGCCGCCCCGGCGCCGGGCGCCGGCCCGCGCGCCAGCGTCGTGCTCGTCGACCACGACCTGACGCCCTCGCAGGCGCGCAACCTCGAGCGCGCGACCGGCGCCGAGGTGCTCGACCGCAGTGCCGTGATCCTGGCGATCTTCCAGCGCCACGCGCGCAGCCGCGAGGCGCGGCTCCAGGTCGAGATCGCGCGGCTCGCCTACCTGGCGCCCCGCCTGCGCGAGAGCGGCGGCGGGAAGGACCGCCAGGGCGGCGGCATCGGCGGGCGCGGCGCGGGTGAGAGCACGATCGAGCTCGACCGCCGCAAGGTGCGCGACCGGATCGCCGAGCTGCGCGCCGAGCTGGCCCGGATCGAGCGCGAGGCCGGGACGCGCCGCAAGCGGCGCGGCGAGCACGCCACCGTGGCGCTGGTCGGCTACACGAACGCCGGCAAGTCGTCGTGGATGCGACAGCTCACCGGCAGCGGCGTGCTCGTCGAGGACAAGCTCTTCGCAACGCTCGACACCACCGTGCGGGCGCTCTACCCCGAGAGCGTCCCGCGCATCCTGGTCTCCGACACGGTCGGCTTCATCAAGAAGCTCCCGCACGACCTCGTCGCGAGCTTCCGCTCGACGCTCGACGAGGCGCGCGACGGCGATCTGCTCGTGCAGGTGGTGGACGCCTCGGACCCCTCCTTCCGCACCCAGATGGAGACGACCGAGGAGGTGCTCGCCGGGATCGGAGCCACCGGGAGCCCGCGGCTCCTGCTCCTGAACAAGGCCGACCGGCTCGACCCCGGGGCGCGCGCGGAGCTCGCCGCGGAGTTCCCCGGCGCCGCCCTGCTCTCGGCCCGGGAGGCGGCCGACGTCGCCACGCTGCGCGAGCGCATCGTCGCGCACTTCGAGCACGGCATGGAGGACGCCGAGCTCTTCGTGCCCTACGCGCAGCAGCGGGTGGTGGGCGAGGCGCACGCCTGCGCGCGGGTGCTCGCGGAGAGCCACGAGGAGGCCGGCACCCGGCTGCGGGTGCGCGCCCGGCCCGAGGTGCTGGCGCGCCTGCGGGCGAGCGCCGCTCCGGGCCGCGCCGGGGCGGACGCAGCTTCCCCGGCGCGCGGGTCCGGCTAGCCGATGCGCTGCTCCTGCAGATAGCGCTCCACGCCGATCGCGCGGATCGCGCGCAGCTCGGTCTCGAGCCAGTCGAGATGGCTCTCCTCGTCCACCAGCATCTCCTCGAAGAGCGTGCGGGTACCCTCGTCGCGCTGCTCCTCGCAGCACGCGATCGCCCCCTGCAGGTGGTCGATCGCGTGCTTCACGAGCTCGTGATCCCGGCGGAGCTGCTCGGCGACCGGGGTGGCCGGCACCGGCGCGCGGGCCGCCTGCGGCTGCGGGCTGCCCTCGAGGAAGACGATCCGGCGCGTGATCCGCGCCGCGTGCTCGATCTCCTCGCGCGAGTACTCCATCTGCTTCTCGTGCAGGCGGCGGTAGCCCCAGGCCGCACAGGCCTGCGCGGCCTGCAGGTACTGGGCGTAGCCCGCGAGCTCGATCTGCAGGTAGGCGTTCAGGTGGTCGATGACGCGGCGATCGCCTTGCACCCTGGCTCCCTCGGGCCGCGGCTCACCCCTGCCCGCCGCCCCACACGTTGAGCTTCTCCCCCGTCACGTACGCGGCCCGCTCCGAGACGAGCCAGCGCACGGCGTTCGCCACGTCCTCGGGCTGGCAGACGCGGCCGAAGGGCATCGAGGCGTCGAGCTGGCGCAGATCCTCGATACCGGCCGTGGCCTTCATCAGCCGGCGCCCCATCTCGGTCTCGACGAGACCCGGCGCCACCACGTTCACGCGGATGCCGTGCTTGCGGACCTCCTTCGCGAGCGTGTGGGCGAGCGCCTCGAGCGCCGCCTTGCCCATGTTGTAGGGCGCGCCGAAGGCCGGGAGGTGCAGGGTGGCGACGCTCGAGATCATCACGATGTCGCCGCGCGGGCGCGTCTTCATCCCGGGCAGCACGAGCTGGCAGAGGCGATGCGGCCCGAGCGCGTGGGTGCGGATCACGCGCTCGAGCTCGGCCGGGTCGGTCTTCTCGACCGATTGCCCGCGGCTCGCGATGCCGGCGTTGTTCACGAGGAGGTCGACGGGGCCGAGGTCGCTGATCACGTCCTCGACCATGCGCGCGCAGGCGTCGCCGTCGTCCACCGGGGCGGCGTAGGCGCGTGCGCGGCGGCCGAGCTTCTCGATCGCGGCCACGGTCTCGTGGGCGGCCTCGGCGTCGCGGCGGTAGTTCACGGCGACGTCGGCGCCGTCCTCGGCGAGGGCCAGCGCGATCGCGCGCCCGATCCCCCGCGAGCCGCCGGTGACGAGCGCGATGCGACCGGTGAGCGTCATGGCCCCCCTCCTCGGGGCCGCAGCATAGACCAGCGCGGGGCTTGCGCGGCCCGGGCCGGCGCAGGCATGGTCCGGGGTCCTGTCACCCGGGAGACGCCATGGCCCCGCCCGCGCCCGACATCCTCGCCCTCCATGCGGCCGCCCGGCCCGCGAAGGCGGCCGTGATCGACGACCGCCCGGGCCGACCGCCCGCGAGCTGGTCCTTCGCCGAGCTGAACGCCGAGGCGAACCGGCTCGGCAACGCGCTCCACGGGCTCGGCGTCCGGCCCGGCGAGACGGTCGTCTGGTGCGGGATGAACTCGCCGGGCGTGGTCCGCATGATGCACGCGGCGCGCAAGGCCGGCGTCACCTCGGTACCGCTCAACTACCGCCTCACCGCCGAAGAGGCCGCCTACATCGTCGCCGACTGCGGCGCCGCCGCGGTCTACGCCGACGCCGAGTTCGCGGAGCGCTTCGCGCAGGTGCGAGGGGCCGCGCCGCGCCTGCGCCAGGTGATCCTCTTCGGGCTCGAGGGTGCCGCCGCGCCCGCCGGCATGGTCGACGGCGACGCGCTCGTCGCGGCCGCGCCGGACACGCCGCCGTCGCTCACGGGTGGCGCCGCCAGCGACGAGACCATGATCTACACGAGCGGCACGACCGGCCGCCCGAAGGGCGCCGTGCGCTCGGGCACCGGCAGCCCCGAGCAGCTCCGAAGGATGGTCGAGCACATCGGCTACCTGCCCGACGACGTCTACCTGACGACGGGCCCGCTCTACCACTCCGGGCCCGGCGGCTTCGCCGCGATCGCCCACCTGCTCGGCAACACGATCGTGCTGCAGCGCCGCTTCGACCCCGAGGACTGGCTGCGGCTGGTCGAGACCTATCGCGTCACGACGACCTTCTCGGCGCCGACGCCGGTCCGGCTCGTGTGCCAGCTCCCCGACGAGGTGAAGCGCCGCTACGACGTGACCTCCCTCGCGCGCACGATCGCGAACGCCGCGCCCTGGTCCTTCGCGCTCAAGGAGATGTACCTGCGCGACTTCCCCGAGGACTCGCTCTTCGAGGTCTACGGCTCGACCGAGCTCGGCGTCGACACGATCCTGCGCCCCGAGGACCAGCGCCGGAAGCCGGGCTCGTGCGGCCGGCCGGCGCCGGGGGTCGAGCTCGCGCTCTTCGACGAGAGCGGCCAGCAGATCGAGGCGCCCCACGTGCCGGGCGAGCTCTACGTGAAGAGCCCGAGCGTCTTCAAGACCTACCACAACGCCCAGGAGAAGTACGAGAAGGGCCGGCGCGGCGACTGGCTGACGGTCGGTGACGTCGCCTACCGGGACGAGGAGGGCTTCTACTACATCTGCGACCGCAAGAACGACATGATCATCTCGGGCGGCATGAACGTCTATCCGGCCGAGATCGAGGCGGCGCTCGACCGCCACCCGCAGGTGCTCGACGTCGCGGTGATCGGGATCCCGAGCGAGCAGTGGGGCGAGAGCGTGCACGCGGTGATCGTGCGCGGCGACGCGGCGCTCGACGAGCCGGCGCTGCTCGCGTGGGCGCGCGAGCACCTGGCCGGCTACAAGCTGCCGCGCTCGGTCTCCTTCGTGGAGGAGATCCCGCGCAACGCCTCGGGCAAGATCCTGAAGAAGGCGCTGCGCGAGCCGTTCTGGAAGGACGCCGGGCGCGGCGTCGCGTGAGCCCCGAGCCGAGCGAGACCCGCCGGCGCGCGCTCGCGTCGATCCGGCGCCACGGCTGGAACTCGACCTCGTTCCAGACCCTCGAGCCCGGCTTCGACTACTGGTTCGACGGCGACGACGCGTGCGTCGGCTACGTCGACACCGGTGCCGCGTGGGTCGCCGCCGGCGCCCCGATCGCGCCGGCCGAGCGGCTCGCCGAGGTCGCGGCGTCCTTTGCGGCCGCGGCCCGGGCGCAGGGCCGCCGCGCCTGCTGCTTCGGCACCGAGGCGCGCTTCGAGGCGATCGTCGGGTGGCCGTCGCTGCGGATCGGGGACCAGCCGGTCTGGGCGCCCGACGAATGGGAGGCGGGCCTGCGCGCGAGCCGGAGCCTGCGCGAGCAGCTCCGCCGGGCGCGCGCCAAGGGCGTTGCCGTGCGCGAGCTCGGGCGGGACGAGCTCGCGCCCGGCCATGCCGTGCGAGCGCGGCTCGAGGCGCTGATCGCGCGCTGGCTCGCGACCCGGCCGATCGCGCCGATGGGCTTCCTCGTCCAGCTCGATCCCTTCTCGATCCCGGAGGAGAAGCGCACCTTCGTCGCCGAGTGGGAGGGTGCGATCGTGGGCTTCCTCTCGGTGATCCCCGTCTACGCGCGCGGGGGCTGGTTCTTCGAGGACCTGCTGCGGGATCCGGGCGCCCCCAACGGCACGACCGAGCGGATCGTCGACGCCGGCATGCGCGCCGCCGCGGCAGCCGGCGTGCGCCAGGTCACGCTCGGGCTCGCACCGCTCGCCGGCGAGGTGCCGCGCTGGCTGCGCTTCACGCGGCGCTGGAGCCGGCCGCTCTACGACTTCGAGGGGCTGCACGCCTTCAAGGCGAAGCTGAAGCCGCGGGCGTGGGAGCCGATCTACCTGTCGTACCCGCACGGTGCGAGCGGCCTCCGCGCCCTCGGCGACACGCTCACGGCGTTCGCGCGCGGCGGGCTGCTGCGCTTCGGCGTCGAGACCCTCCTGCGCGGGCCGTCGATCGTCGTGCGCGCCCTGGCCGCGGCGCTCGTCGTCTGGACGCTGCTCCTCGCCTTGCCGGCGAGCGCGCGCTGGTTCCCCTCGCCGGCCTGGCAGTGGGGCTGGGTCGGCTTCGACGTCCTGCTCGGCATCGCCCTGTTCGCGCTCGCGCGGCGCTGGCACCACGGGCTCGCGACGGCGCTCGCGATCGTGGTCGGCGCGGACGCGCTCGCGACCGCCGCCGAGGTGCTGCTCTACAACGTGCCGCGGGTCCGCGCGCCCGGCGACTGGCTCGTGCTGGCGCTCGCCGTCGGCGCCCCGAGCGCGGCGGCGGTCCTGCTCTGGCACGCGCGGGCGCACCGGCAGGTCCTCGGCCGCGGGCCGGCGAGGCCGCGGCCCGCCGCGAGTGCCGCACCGCCGTGACTACGGCGTGCGGCCTGCGGCCGGCTCCGGCTCCACGGTGAAGAAGGCCGCGATCTCCGGGTCGGCGGCGATCGACTTGCGGGCGCCCGCACAGAAGCGCTCCTCGTCGAGCGCGTGGTCGGCGAGGAAGATGCCGGTGGCGACACCCAGGTGGTAGGCCACGCGCCGCACCTGCGAGCGCATCTCCCGCGCGTCGTCCATGCGGTCCTTGCGTTCCTCGGCGAGCTCGCGGAAGGCTCCCTTGTAGCGCGCCTCGTTCAACACGAGCCCCTCGCAGGTCCGGCCGACGGCCGCCGCGTAGGCGAGCAGGGTGACGCGTCCGGCGTCTTCGGCGCCGAGCGAGCGGCGCGCCATCTCGGTGGCGTCGCGCCAGGCGGGCTCGAGCGGGCCGCGCAGGCGCCTGGGCTCGGCAGCGCCTGCTGTGCTCGCGGCGAGCAGCAGCGCGGTCACGGTCGCGATCCGGCCCCGGCGCCTCATCGCCGGCTCCGCCCGAACTCGCGGCGCGTCCAGTACGCCGAGTAGCCGTCGCGGTCGAAGCAGGCGCGCTGTGCGCGGTAGCAGCGCACGCCCTGGCTCGGGCGGTAGTAGCGGTCCCAGCGATCGTCCCAGTCGTCGTCGTCGTCCTCGTCGTCGTCGTCGCGTGTCGCCGCGTAGGCGACGGCGCCGACCGCGGCGAGCGCCCCCACCGCCAGCGCCGTGTTGGTGGCGTCGATCCGCTGCTCTCCGGTGTAGGGATCGGTGGTCGTGCAGCCGGCCAGCAGCAGGGCGAGCGCCGTCAGCCCGGCCAGCCCGGCGGCGGCGGCCTGCGTGGCAGCGTCCCCGACCGGAGCGGGCCGGCGGGCAGCCTCCTGGATCACGGGTTCCGCGCTCTCCGGCACCTTGTGCACCTCCGCCTCCGCAGGCCGCTCCGTGGCATACCTCGCGTCCCCGACGGCGTCCACCGCCGCCCCCGGGCTCGGACGAGCGGCCCGGCCGGAAATGCGACGGCGGGCTCGATATCGTCCCGCCGCCGTGCGCGGGCGAGACGAAACGGAGCGGGCCGGGGCGTGAGGCCGTACGCGCCCCGCGCAGGATGGCTGGTGGCACTCGCGCTCGTTGCGCTGCCGTCTCCCCCGGCGCGAGGGCATCTGCGGTCCGAACGCGAGGCGCTGCTCGTCCGGCTGCGCGGCCCGGCCGATGCCGGCGCCCTGCAGCGCCTCGAGGCGCGCACGGGCGGGCGCGTCGAGCGCGTGATCCCGGCGCTGCGGCTCGTGCGGCTCGTGCCGCCCGCGGGCGGGCAGGGCGGCGCGGCGGCGGCGGCGCGCGCGCTCGCGGCGGGCGGCGAGATCGCATCGGTGCGTCCCGACGGCCGCGGCCGCGGTGGCTTCGTCCCCGACGACCCGGGCTTCCCGCTCCAGTGGCACCTCGAGAACACCGGCCAGGGCGGCGGCCTCCCGGGCGCCGACCTCGGCGCGCCGGCCGCGTGGGACCGCTCCCGCGGCAGCGACGCGGTCGTGGTCGCGATCCTCGACACCGGCGTCGACCGGGACGACCCGGACCTCGCGGGACGCCTCCTGCCCGGGATCGACCTCGTGAACGGCGACGGCGACCCGAGCGCCGACCACCCGCACGGGACGCAGGTGGCGCGCCTGTTCGGCGCGAACGTCGGCAACGGCGTGCAGGTGGCCGGCGTCGATCCGGCGGCGCGCATCCTGCCGGTGAAGGTGCTCGACGCGGCGAACGAGGGCTGGGAGAGCGACCTGATCGCGGGCCTGGTCTGGGCCGCCGACGCGGGCGCCGACGTGATCAGCATGAGCCTCGTCG
This sequence comes from Deltaproteobacteria bacterium, assembly GCA_035063765.1. Lineage (NCBI taxonomy): Bacteria > Pseudomonadati > Myxococcota > Myxococcia > Deltaproteobacteria bacterium. Next base: position 223,346 of record JAPSFT010000007.1, on the reverse strand, counting down.
ACTACCCCGCCGATTCCCCGGACCTGGCGGCCGCCCTCCAGCGCGCGCGCGACGCGGGCGCCGTGCTGGTCGCCTGCGCCGGCAACGGCGGCACCGGCAACGCCGACGTCTCGGGCCCCGGCGCCTATCCCGAGACGATCTCGGTCGGCTGGACCGACGCCGCCGATGCGCTCGGCGCCTCGGGCGGCAGCGCGTCCGCGACGGGCGCCGCGCTCGACCTCGTGGCGCCCGGCACCTCGCTGGTCTGGGCCCTGGACGGCTCGGGTGCGCCCTTCCTCTTCTCCGGCTGCTCGGCGGCGACGCCGCTCGTGGCCGGCGTCGCCTCGCTGCTCCTGGCCCTCGATCCGGGGCTCGGGCACGAGGGCGTCGCGCGGGTGCTCGCCGCGAGCGCCGCCGACGGGGTGGGGCCGCCGGCCGAGGACCTCCCGGGCCGCGACGACGCCTTCGGCCACGGGCGGGTGGACGCGGCGGCCGCGCTGGCGATGGTGCCCGAGCCGTCCTTCGCGCCGGGCGCGGCGCTGGCGGCGCTCGCAGCGCTCGGCGGCCGCCGCCGCGGCCGGCGCTAGCCCTCCTCGCGCTCCGGCACGGGGCCCACGCCGAAGGCCGCGCGCACCTGCCGCTCCCAGGCGCGTACCGGGTGCTGGAGGCGCGCCTCGCGCAGCTTCGTGTAGAGCGGCATCCCCTGGCTGCGCTCCGCGTTCCACTCGCGCGCGAAGGCGCCCGTGCGGATCTCGGCCAGCACCCGCTCCATGCGCGAGCGCAGGTCGAGGTCGAGGAAGCGGAGCGCGCGCGTCATCGAGCCGTACTGGCTCGTGTGCGAATGGTGGTTCATCTGGTCGACGATGCCGTCGCTCACCATGCGCCCGAGCGTGTAGGCGAGCTCGCCCGAGTGCAGGATCTCGAGCAGCACCGCTTCGGGCGGGAAGCCCGCGTCCACGAGGGTACCGATCGCGTGGGTGAGGGCCATTCCGAAGGCGGGGCCGAAGCCCTGCTCGTTGAAGAGGTCGAGCGCCGCCTCGTCGGCGCACGAGAGCTCGAGGCAGCCGGCGCGCGTGGATCCGATCCCGCGTGCGAGCGCCAGCATCCGCTCGCGCGCGCGGCCGGTCGCGTCGCGGTGCACCGCGACGAAGCTCGGGAAGCCGCGCCCGGCCACGAAGAGGTCGCGTACCCCCGGCCCGATCATGCGCGGCGCCACCATCACCACGTCGGCGTCGGCCGGCGGGTCGAGGGTCCCGAACGCCACGTTGTAGCCCGAGGCCACCTCGACGCAGGCCCGGGCCCGCAGCCGCGGCCGGATCCGGGTCTCGAAGAGCTCGGGCATCCCCTCGTCGGGCACGAGCAGCATCACGACGTCGGCCTGCGCCGCCGCCTCGCCCGGCTCGTGGACCGCGAAGCCCTCGGCCACGGCGCGTGCGCGCGTCTCGTCCGCGCGCACGCCGATCACGACGTCGAGCCCCGAGTCGCGCAGGTTCAGCGCCTGGGAGCGGCCCTGGTTGCCGTAGCCGATCACGGCGATGCGCTCGCCGGCAAGGGCCTCGAGGCGGGCGTCGGCGTCACGATAGACGGTGGGCATGGCGGGCCTCCGGAGCGCGGGAGACCCAGCTTCCCGGATCGCGCGGGCGGCCGTCAAGCGCGCGTGTCGCCGCCGTCAGGTCCTCGGCGTGCGGGACGGCGCGCGCGCGTGCCGGCCCGCGCGACGCCGGGCCGCCAGCCCGGCAAGCGCGGCGCAGGCGGCGAGCAGCGCCGCCCCACCCGCCGGCTCGGGCACGTACAGGGGATCGCAGGCGTTGCCCACCTGGTTGCCGTCCTCGTCCTCCTGGCCGGGGTTGGACGCGGCCGGGCAGTTGTCGTCGCCGTCGAGGACGGCGTCGAGATCGCGGTCGATCGCCATCCGGCGGCCCGAGCCGGGGGGCGCGGCGGTGAAGGTGAGCTCCTGGCCGGGCGTCGCCGCGAGCGCGAGGAGCGCGCTCTTCGCGAGCATCGGCTCCGCGGCGCGGTCCGGGCGGAACCCGCCGCTCGCGCGCTCGTAGAGCCAGCCGCGCGGCTCGCCCCCGCTCGTGCCCTTCACGGCCACGTCGCACTCCCAGGAGCTGCCGCCGAGCAGCGCCGACACGAAGGGCGCGCCGGCGCGCGCCAGGAGCAGGTCGATGCGCGGCGAGACGGCCGCGGCGTTCGTCGCGTCGAGCGTGACCTGCTGGCCGACGACCGGCGCCAGGTCGGTGTCGAAGGCCAGCACGAAGGACTCCAGGTCGCGGCGCATCGCGTCGCCGGTCGGAAAGTTGAAGACGGTCGCGTGGAGGAAGCGGAAGATCGTGTCGACGCTCCCGTCGTGCAGGAAGCCGAAGCCGCGCACCTGCTCGCCCTGGTGCGAGAAGTCGAGCCCGTCGCCGAGGAAGGGGATCGCCATCATCCCGAACATCCCCACCTTCTGATAGGCGTTGCGCAGGTGCGCGACCTTGAAGATCTGGGCCTCGTTCTCGAAGCTTGCGTTCCCGCCGGTGCCGAAGGCGCCGGCCGCCGGGTCGAGCGTGTGGCACTCGTTGCAGGTGAAGAGCGTGTCCGACTTGTGGGTGGCGTAGAAGGTGCTGGCCCCCGCCTGGGCGGGCGTGAGCTGGTTGTCGAGCGCGCGGATCGGGTTGGGCGGCAGCACGATCTCGAGCGCGAAGTCCCGGAAGCTCTGCATCTCGGCCGTCGTCGGCGGCGCGGCGCGGCCGAGCAGGCCCTCGAAGGCCACGATGAAGTTGTCGAAGGAGAGCGCCTCGTCGAAGGCGTCCACCCCGAAGAAGCCGTTCGAGCGGTCGCCGCGCCAGTGCATCGCGCCCGAGTGCGCGAGGCCGCGCAGGGTCTGGGTGGTCATCGGGCCCTTCAGCGGGTGGAGGTCCTGGAGGACGCCCGAGCCGTTGATCGGTCCGGGGAAGATGGAGGCGACCTCGGCGGCGAGGATCGGGATCGGGTTGACCGTCACCGCCTCGTCGGGGTTTCCGAGGTCCCAGGCCAGCGAGTCGAAGTCGCCGAAGATGTGGCAGGAGGCGCACGAGGCCTCGCCGTTGGCGGAGCTGAAGCGGGCGTCGTAGAGGAAGCGGCGGCCCGCGGCCACGTGCGCGGGCTCGACGTCGTGCAGGGCGTGGTGCTCGAGCTCGGTCCGGCTGGCGAGGTCCAGCACGGCGACGCCGTTGTCGAAGCGCGTCGCCACGTAGAGGCGGCCGCGGGGCTCGTCGAGGACCAGGCCGCTGGGCCCGCCGCCCGGGACCGGGAGGTAGCCCGCGCTCAGCGCCGTCGGGTCGAAGCCGTCGCTCTCGAGCGCGGCCGTCGGGAAGACGCCGATGCGGTCGGAGCCGAAGGCGGCCACGTAGACGGTCGCGCCGTCGGCCGAGAAGACGAGCCCGAGCGGCATCGAGAGGCTGTGCGCCTTCGCGCCCGGATCGAAGCCGGGGTCGCCCGCGAGGACGCCGTAGTCGAGGTGCTTGTTCAGGTGCCGCGAGACGGTCTCGGACGGGGAGACGATCGTGATGCGCGCCTCGGCGAGGTGGCCCTGGACGGTGCTGCCGCCCCGGATCCCGGGGCCCTCGAAGCGGGTCCGGTTGCGGGACTCCAGGTTCGAGACGTAGAGCTTGCCGTTGCCCGGGTGCACGGCCATGTCGAAGAGGATCGTCCCGACGCCGGGGACAGCGCGGAGCTCCGCCAGCGACGCGGCGTCGATCTCGAAGACGTCGAGGTCGGGCAGGTCGAAGCGCACCGCGGCGCTCCAGTCGCGGCCGAGGTCGTCGCGCCAGGCTCCCCCCGCGTCCTTCTGGACGATCACGCCCACCTCCGGCGCCCCCTCGCCGAGCGCGCTCACCGAGGGCGGCCCGACCCCGCCCGGGACGGTCGTCCCCTCGATGGCGCAGGGGACGCCCGGCGCGAAGCCGTCGCAGACCCCGCCCTCGGGGATCGACGTGCTGCCGTTGCCGGAGTGGAAGACGGCGGCGAAGACGCGGGTGCCGTCGGGGCTCGCGGCCAGCGCGCGGGGTGTGTCACCGAAGAGCGACAGGATCCGCAGCGGCGTGCCGCCCAGCGCCGCGCCGGGGTTCGCGGCGTCGAAGACCCAGACGTCCGCGCGCGGGACGCCGGGCGTCGTGAGCTGCGGGTCGCCGGCGCCGGGTACCGCCGCGATCGAGGCGTGCGTGCGGTGCTGGCCGCGGTGCGCCGTGGTGACGAAGGCGCGGCTGCGGCCGGGGCCGGCGAAGACGAGATCACGCGGCTCGTCGCCGACCAGCAGCGTACGCACGACGCGCCGGCCGGGCACGTCGACCACGCTCACGCTGTCCGAGAGGTGGTTCACCACCCACACTTCGGTGTCGCTGCGCGCCGCTACCGCCACGGGCTCGAGGCCGACGGGCACGGAGCCGACCGGGGAGAGGCCCTCGTCGCCCACCGCGAAGATCTCGAGGTGTCCGTCGGGCGTGTTGCAGGCGAAGAGCAGCGAGCCGTCGGGCGAGAGCGCGAGCGGCCGGACCGGGCCGCTCTCGAAGGTGAGGAACTCCGGCTCGGCGGCGCGGGCGGCCGGGACGGGCACGAGCAGCGCGAAGAGGAGCAGGCGGGCGAGCGGCGGAGCGAGCCGGCGCGGCGCGAGCGGGTACGGACGAGGCATCCGGGATCTCCTTTTCCCACCGACACCGTCGCATGGCGCTGCCCGGCGCGTCAATCGCCCGCCCGCAGGGCCAGGCCGCTCGCGACCGAGCCGAGCTCGTCGCCGCCGCGGATCCGCTCGGCCCCGAAGCGGCGCGCGAAGATCCCGCGCACGGCCGGCACGAAGGCGCTCCCGCCGGTCAGGAAGACGCGGTCCACGCGCGCCGGGGCGAGGCCGGCCGCGGCCAGCACCTCGTCCACGCAGGCCTCGATCTTCGCGAGCTCGGGCGCGATCCAGCGCTCGAAGGCCGCGCGCCCGACCTCCGCGTCGAGGCCCACGGCGCGGTCGCGGTAGACGATCCGCGCGCTCTCCGCCTCCGAGAGCGCGTGCTTGGCGGCCTCGACGGCGCGGTAGACCTGGAAGCCGCGGTCCTCGCGCACCAGGTGCGCGAAGGCGCGGATCCGCTCGGGCTCGAGCGCCTCGCGCTCGAGGTCGGCCAGGATCTGGAGCGTGCGCGGCGACTTCAGGAACGACAGGTGGTGCCAGCGCTCGAGCCTGCCGTAGAGCCAGTGCGGCATCGTGAGCTCCACGCCGAACGCGTTCCGGTGTCGGGAGCCACGGCCGAGCAGGGGCGCCACCCGGTGGCGCACGAGCTTCGCGTCGAAGGCGTCGCCGGCCACCCCGACGCCGCTCGTCGCCAGGATCTCGTGTCCGGCGCGGGTGCCGGGGGCGAGCGCGAGCAGCGAGAAGTCGCTCGTGCCGCCGCCGAAGTCGCCGATCAGCACCCGCTCCGGCGCGCGCAGGCGCCGCGCGTAGTGGCGCGCGGCGGCGACCGGCTCGTATTCGAAGACCACCTCCTCGAAGCCGGCGCGCGCGAAGGCCGAGCGCAGGCGCGAGAGCGCGAGCCGCTCGTCGCTGCGGCCCTCGCCCGCGAAGCGCACCGGGCGTCCGGCCACGACGCGCGCCCCGAGCGGGCCGAGCTGCGCCTCGGCCTCCGCGCGCAGGGCGGCGAGGATCGTGGCGACCAGGTCCTCGAGCTGGTAGACGGCGCCGTAGACCTCGGTGGCCTCGAAGAGCGGGCTCGCGAGGAAGGACTTGATCGACTGGACGAGGCGGCCCTCGCCGGCGCTCTCGAGCCAGCGCGCGAGCGCGGCCGGCCCGGCCCGCGCGCGCGGGCGGCCGCGCCCGCCCTCGGTGGGCTCGAAGTGCAGGATCGAGCGGAAGGCGAGCGTCGGCGCGCTCCGGCCGTCGCCGGCGCCGAAGGTGGCGAGGCGCGGCGCCCCGCCGCCGTCCGCCACCGCGACGGCGCTGTTGGTCGTGCCGAAGTCGATCCCGACCGCGCGCATGGCTCCCCTCGTCCCGTGCCCCGAACGCACGACGCCCCGCCCCGCGCGAGGCGGGGTGGGGTGGCGTGGCCGGGCCGGCGAACGCAGCTGCCCCTCGCCCGGGCGGACCGGGGAGGGGTGGTGCAGCGATTCGGGCGCGAGGATCGCGTCCGGGTGGCGGCCTGCAAGGGCCTGGGATGCCTGCAGGTTCGGGCGAACGCAAGTTCCGCTTCTGCGAGGGGGGGGCGTGATGGGGTGGGGGAGCCACCGAAGGAAGGAGAACGCCGTGGCCCTCCTCGCAACCGCCCTGCGCTCTTTTGCGGGTGCTCTTGCCCTGGTCCTCCTCCTGGCCGGCACAGCCCGGGCGACCACCTTCGTGATCGACAACGGGAGCGCCCCGCCCGACCCCGCCAACGTGATCGGCGCCGTGACCCCGGACGACGGGTACGAGGTGCGCGACTCGCCGGGCGGTGCCTCCACCGCGGTGGAAGTCGTCGATCCGGCGGAGTTCTACTGGCTACAGCTCTACGACGCCTCGAGCGCTTCGATCCTGGGCGGAACGGGGACGATCGTCAGCGCAGGCGACCAGTCCTCGATCGTGATGAGCGGCGGGACCTTCAACTTCATCTTCCTGGGGGGCGGAGCCTCGCTCGTCCTGGACGGCGGCGGCAACGGCACGCTCGCGGACTCGGGCCTGGAAACCTACGGCGACGCGAGCGCCACGATCCTGGGCGGCCAGGTCTCGGACAACGGGCTCTCGGTCTACGACCGATCGCAGGTGACGATCCGTGGCGGCAGCTTCGTTTCCCTTGGCTCCGGCCCCGAGCCGGGCCACCTGGGTGTCTACGACGAGGGCGTGGTCCGGGTGTACGGAACGGGCTTCGCGATCGACGGGATTCCCGTCCCGCTCGGCCCGGTGACGGGCGGTGGCCGTCTCACGGGCATCCTCGAGTCGGGCGAGCCGCTGGACGTCGGCTTCGGCGTGTCCAGCTCCGCCGTCCTCCTCCTGGTGCCCGAGCCGGCCCCGGCGCTCCTGCTCGCAAGCGGGCTCGGCGGACTCGGCGGACTCGCGGCGGCTCGCGCGCGAGGGCGTGCGAGGGTCTGAGAGGAGCGGTCGGCTAGCCTCCGTGCCCGGAAGGAGGCTCCCGATGCCCGAGTTCTGCGAGGTCGAGCGCGACGGCCACGTCCTCGTCGTGACGATCGCGCGCCCCGAGGTGATGAACGCGATCCACCCGCCCGCCAGCGAGGAGCTCGCACGCGCCTTCGACGAGTTTGCGGCCGACCCCGAGCTGTGGGTCGCGATCGTGACCGGCCAGGGGGACCGGGCGTTCTCCGCGGGCAACGACCTCAAGTACCAGGCGGCCGGCGGCAAGCTCCACTGGCCGGCGTCGGGCTTCGGCGGGCTCACCGCGCGCTTCGACCTGCCGAAGCCCCTGATCGCGGCCGTGAACGGGCTCGCGATGGGTGGCGGCTTCGAGATCGTGCTGGCGTGCGACATCGTGGTGGCGGCGGAGACGGCGGTCTTCGCGCTGCCGGAGCCGCGCGTCGGCCTGGCCGCGCTGGGGGGCGGCCTGCAGCGCCTCCCGCGCCAGATCCCGCTCAAGCACGCGATGGGCATGCTGCTCACCGGGCGCCGCGTCGGCGCCGAGGAGGGCCAGCGCCTGGGCTTCGTGAACGAGGTGGTGCCGGCCGGCCAGGCGCTCGCGGCCGCGCGGCGCTGGGCCGGTGCGATCCTCGAGTGCTCACCGGTGTCGGTGCGCACCACCAAGGCCGTGGCCCTGCGCAGCCTCGGACACGCCTCGCTCGAGGAGTCGCTCACCGCGCGCTACGACGAGATCGCCGAGCTCGTGCGCAGCGAGGACTTCCTCGAAGGCCCCCGCGCCTTCGCCGCCAAGCGCAAGCCCGCCTGGAAAGGCCGCTGAGCGCGTGCCGGGGGGAGAGGGGAGAGGGGACAGACCCGGCGATCCGGCGATTCTCACGCAGTCGGTTGGGGCGAGCAGGTACCCCAAAGAATCGCCGGATCGCCGGGTCTGTCCCCCGAGCCGCAGAGGGGCGCCGGGGGTGCGGGGGTCGTAGAGGACGAAGTCGGGGAGGGGGTCGGCGTCGAGGTCGCCGATGCGCAGGCGGCCGCCGGTGTCGAGCGGCTGGCGGAGCTGGCGCGTCGCGAAGCGGTGGCGCGGCCCGCCGAGCCAGAGCTCCAGCGCCGAGCCGTCGCCACCACTGATCAGGTCGCGGTGGCCGTCGCCGTCCCAGTCGGCCGCGAGGGTCGGCACGAAGCCCTTCGGGCGCAGCGTCTCGAAGTCCATGGTCATCGTGAAGCGGCTGCGCGCCCAGGGCTCGCTCGCGAAGCCGTGCGCGCCCTCGTTGCGGTACAGGGCGGCGTCGACCTGGATCGCCCGCTGCACGAACAGGCGCGCCAGGTCGAGCAGGCCGAGCGGGAGGAAGGCGCGGAGCAGCTCCGGGCGACCGTCGCCGTCGACGTCCACGAGCTCGTCCACCTCGACGCCTCCGCGGCGCTCGAAGATCTGGTCCGGCGCGGCCAGGTCCCAGCGGCCGTCGCGGTTGCGGTGCAGGCGGGTGCGCGTCACCGCTCGGAGCAGCCCGCCGCTCGCGTGCACGACCAGCAGATCGGCGCGCCCGTCGCCGTCCCAGTCGCGCACGTCGACACGGACGCTCCCCGAGTTGCGGACGTGATCCTCCTCGCCCATCAGCCGCAGCGGGTCGATGCGGTCGGGGTCCGCCGCAAAGCGGCCGTCCGCGCGCTGCAGGAAGACGAGCAGCTCGTGGCGGCCGGCGGCGACCAGGTCGGCGTGCCCGTCTCCGTCCACGTCGGCGAGCTCGAGGCGCGGCACGTCGAAGTAGAGCTCGAGCTCGTTCTCCGACACGATCGGGCCGGGGCGCGGCGGGAGGAAGTAGTTGGCGCGTGCCCCGATGCGCGGCACGCCCAGCACCGCGCCGTCCGCGTCGAGGACTGCCGCCGCGCCGAGGCCGGGCACCAGCAGGCGCCGCGGCCCGAGCTCCGCGCGCAGCAGGCGCAGCCGGTCGAGGCCGCGCTCGTCGGCGGCGGGCACCGCCGTCGGGATCGGCGCGCGCAGGCTCCGCACCTGCGCCGTTCGGCCGGCGAAGGAGAACACCGTCACGCCGTCGTTGCCGAGCAGCAGCAGCTCCTGCCCCGGCCGGCCGTCGAGGTCACCCACGTCGTAGGCGCCGGCGCCGGCCGGAAGCGGCGTGCGCAGCTCGGGCTCGCCCGCGAGCTCGCCGCTCCCGGCTCCGAAGCGCAGCTCGATCGTGCGGCGCTCGTCGGGCGGGACCCCGCGCGTCACGAGCGCGAGGAGATCACCGCGGGCGTCGCCGTCGAAGTCCGCGATCTCGGCCGCCACCGTGCGGCCGTCGCACGCGAGCGAGCGCAGGACGAACGCGACGGGCGCCTGCGCGCGCGCCGGCGCGGACGACACGCACGCCGCGAGCGCGAGGGCGCCGAGCTCCTGGATCCGCACGCGGCCAGCATAGCCACGGGGTCCCCCTGCGATACGATCGCCGGCCGAGGAGGCCGTCCCGTGGCCGCGCAGCGCGATCCCCTCCGTCCCGGCCCGTTCGCTCCCGAGGCGATCGAGCCCGAGACCGCCGCCCTGAACGCCGCGATCGAGCGGGTGCTCGCCCAGACGACGCCGATCCACCACCAGCGCCCGGCCGAGATCCGCGCCGCGCGCGAGCGCGGCGAGGGCGTCTGGGGTCCCGTCGTGACCGTGCCGCAGGCGAAGACGCGCACGATCCCGGGGCCGGCCGGCGCCGTGCCGGTCCGCGTCATCGCGCCCGACGCGCCGCGCGGCGTCTACCTGCACCTCCACGGCGGCGGCTGGACGCTCGGCGCCCCGCACCACACGGACGTTCCCAACCTGCGGCTCGCCGAGGCGTGCGGGCTCGTGGTGGTGAGCGTCGACTACCGGCTCGCGCCCGAGCATCCCTACCCGGCCGGCCCCGACGACTGCGAGGCAGCGGCGCTCTGGCTGGCCGAGCACGCGCGCCGCGAGTTCGGCTGCGACTGGCTCGCGATCGGCGGCGAGTCCGCGGGCGCGCACCTCGCGGTCGTGACGCTGCTGCGCCTGCGCGACCGCCACGGCTTCCAGGGCGTGCGCGCCGCGAACCTCCTGTTCGGCGCCTACGACCTCTCGCTCACGCCGAGCGTGCGGCGCTGGGGCGAGCGCAACCTGATCCTCTCGACGCCGATCATCGAGTGGTTCACCGACCACTTCGTCGGCCCCGAGCTGCGCCGCCATCCCGACGTGTCGCCGCTCTACGCCGACCTCGCGGGGCTGCCGCCGGCCCTGCTCACGGTCGGCACCCTCGATCCCCTGCTCGACGACTCGCTCTTCCTCGCGGCCCGCTGGCAGGCGGCGGGCAACCGCGCGGAGCTGGACGTCTGGCCCGGCGGGGTGCACGGCTTCCACGCCTTCCCGATCCCGATCGCGGAGCGCTCGAACCGCCGGATCGTCGAGTTCCTCTCGGGAGCGCTCGGCGGCAGCTGCTAGACTGCCGGATCCTTCTCCGAGGTCCCGTGATGTCCGAACCCCCGAGCCCCTCCCGTCCCCTCAACCGCACGAGCCGCCGCATCACCCAGCCGAAGAGCCAGGGCGCCTCGCAGGCGATGCTCTACGCCACCGGTCTCCGCGAGGCCGACATGGACAAGGCGCAGGTGGGGATCGCCTCGGTCTGGTACGAGGGCAACTCCTGCAACATGCACCTGAACGACCTCGGCGCGCTCGTGAAGGAGGGCGTGGTCGCGGCGGGGCTCGTGGGCATGCGCTTCAACACGATCGGGGTCTCCGACGGGATCTCGATGGGCACCGAGGGCATGAGCTACTCGCTGCCCTCGCGTGACCTGATCGCGGACTCGGTCGAGACCGTGATGGGCGCGCAGTGGTACGACGCGCTGGTCGCGATCCCCGGCTGCGACAAGAACATGCCGGGCTGCCTGATCGCGATGGCGCGCCTGAACCGCCCGGCGCTGATGGTCTACGGCGGGACGATCCGGGCCGGGCACGGCCGCGGCGGCGCGCCGCTCGACATCGTCTCGGCGTTCCAGTCGTATGGCGAGTACATCGCCAAGCGTATCGACGAAGACACCCGCTGCGACATCGTGCGCCACGCCTGCCCGGGCGCCGGCGCCTGCGGCGGCATGTACACCGCCAACACGATGGCGAGCGCGATCGAGGCGCTCGGCATGGCGCTGCCCTACAGCAGCTCGGTGCCCGCCGAGGACCCCGGCAAGGCCGAGGAGTGCCGGCGCGCGGGCCTCGCGATCCGGGGCCTGCTCGAGCGCGACCTCAAGCCGCGCGACATCATGACCCGGCCGGCCTTCGAGAACGCGATCGCGATCGTCTCGCTGCTCGGCGGCTCCACCAACGCGGTGCTGCACCTGCTCGCGATGGCGCGAGCGGTCGATGTCCCGCTCTCGCTCGACGACTTCCAGGCCGTCTGCGACCGCGTCCCCTTCCTGGCCGACCTGAAGCCGAGCGGCCGCTACGTGATGGAGGACCTGCACCGGGTGGGCGGCACCCCCGCGGTGCTGAAGCTGCTCCTCGAGCGCGGACTCCTGCACGGCGGGTGCATGACCGTGACCGGCCGCACCCTCGCCGAGAACCTCGCCGATCTCCCCGGGCTCAGCCCGGGCCAGGACGTGGTGCGGCCCTGGGACGACCCGATCAAGCCGACCGGCCACATCACGATCCTGCGCGGGAGCCTCGCGCCCGAGGGCGCCGTCGCGAAGATCACCGGCAAGGAGGGGCTCGCCTTCTCCGGGCCGGCGCGCGTCTTCGACCAGGAGGAGGCGATGCTGGCCGCCGTCGAACGCGGCGAGATCCGCAAGGGCGACGTGGTCGTGATCCGCTACGAGGGCCCGAAGGGCGGCCCCGGTATGCCCGAGATGCTGACGCCGACCTCGGTGATCATGGGCGCGGGCCTCGGCCCGCACGTGGCGCTCATCACCGACGGCCGCTTCTCCGGCGGCTCGCACGGCTTCATCATCGGCCACGTCGTGCCCGAGGCCCAGGAGGGCGGCCCGATCGCGCTCGTCCGCGACGGCGACCGGATCACGATCGACGCCAAGCAGCGCACGATCGACGTCGAGGTGGCGCCGGACGAGCTGGCCCGGCGCCGCGCGGCGTGGACGGCGCCGCCGCTGCCCGCGGCGGCCCGGCGCGGCGTGCTGGCCCGCTACGTCCGCTCGGTGCGCACGGCCTCCGAGGGCTGCGTCACCGACGAGTAGCCGGCCCTGGATCAACGCTCGATCGTGTCGGCTGCCCGGTCGTGCGGTAGCCCACCCAGGCGAGGGCGCACCAGAGGGCGCTGCGAAAGGTCAGCGCGACGACGGTGCGCGTCTCGAAGGCGCCCCCGCGCGCGACGTGGACGCCGAACGCGGCGAAGACGAGGATGGTCGCCGCCGCCAGCCCGAGGGCGAGGCGCGCGCCCCAGCGCCGCCCGAGCCCGAGCCCCACGCCCGCGGCGACGTAGACGAAGCCGGCGAGGAAGGTGAACCAGAGCACGAAGGGCACGTAGTCGCCCGCGTTCGCCACCGCCGCGGGGACGCCGAGGATCACGCGCCCGCCCGCGACCAGCGTGAGGAGCCCGAGGACGACGCCGATCGCACCCGCCACCCCGCGCAGGCTCACGGCGCCGGCCGCCTCCGCGCGACCACCGCGATCGCCCGCAGGACCGTGAAGCCCTCCGCCGGCAGCCACTCGCGCCACTGCGCCGGCATCTTCGCCACCGTGAGCCCGGCCCCGAGCTCGTTCGCCTGCATCGCCACGTCCTCTCCCCGCCGCCGGCCCCTCGCCCCCTCGATCATGGCCTTCGTTCCGGGCGTGCGCCCGTCCGCGGAGCACGGGCGGATCCTCACCGGTGGCGGTGCCGATCCCTTCCCGGCATGCTGTGCCCGCCCCCTTCCCCCCGAAGGAGGTCTCCTTGCTCCGCTCGACCCTGCCGATCGCGCTGGCCACCTGCCTGGCCGGCGTGGGTACCGCTTCCGCCGGGACGATCGAGGTCACCACGCTCCAGATCAACGCTCCGCCGAGCGAGTGCGAGCTCGACGAGGCGATCGAGATGGTGAACGACTTCCCGAACGACGACCGCTTCGGCTGCGAGCGCCAGGGCGGCGGCGACGACCGGATCGTCTTCGACGGCGGTCTCGACGGGACGGTCACGCTGGATGCGCCGCTCCCCGCGATCGAGCGTACCCTCACGATCGACGGCGGCGGCGCCGACCGGATCACGATCGACGGCGCCGCGCTCTACCGGCCGCTCACCGTGAACGCGGGGGTCGCCTTCACGCTCGCGTCGATCACGGTGGCCAACGGGTCGGCGGCCGGCGGCAACGGCGGCGCGCTCCAGCTCCAGGCCGGCGCCGACGTCGTCCTGAGCGACTGCCGGGTCCGCGACAACGCGGCGCAGAATGGGGGCGGCATCGAGGTGGACGCGGCCACCCTGCGGGTCGAGCGCTGCCTGCTCGACGACAACCAGGCCAGCGCGGCGGGCGGCGCCCTGCGCAACGCGGGCGGCGTGGTCGAGCTCGTGAACACGACGCTCTCGGGCAACGGCGCGGCCGACGGCGGCGGGATCGCGGCGGTCGAGGGGGCGAGCCCGGGGACGACGAGCCTGTACAGCGTCACGCTCGCCGACAACGGGGGCGAGAGCGTCTTCGTCGGCGGCGCGGCCGTGCTCGAGGCCCGGCACACGATCTTCGCCGAGCCCTGCAGCGGCGCGCTCACGTCCCTGGACTTCAACCTGGCGAGCGACCTGACCTGCGGGCTCTCCGGCCCGAACGACCTCGAGGGCGCGCCGGCCGGGCTGGCCGCGCTCGCCGCCAACGGCGGGCCGACCGCGACCCACGCCCTCCAGCCGGGCAGCGCCGCGATCGACGCCGGCGACACCGACTGCCGCGACGCGAGCGGCACCGTGCTCGCCACCGACCAGCGCGGCCCGGGCTTCCCGCGCGTCACGAACGGCGACGGCCTGCCGGGCTTCTCTTGCGACCTCGGTGCCTACGAGGCCGCGCCCGAGCCCGCCGGTGCCGCGGCGGCTGCGGTCGCCGCCGCCGCGCTCGCCGCCCTCGCGCGCCGGCGCCGCCGTCGCCTACCCTGACGCGCGCCGCCCGCCGAGGAGAGCGCCGTGTACGAGCAGATCCTGTACGACGTCGACGACCCGGTCGCGACGATCACGCTGAACCGGCCCGCCCAGCTCAACGCCTGGACCAACCGGATGGCGGCCGAGGTGAAGCACGCGCTGGCGGCGGCGGAGGCCGACCCGCGCGTCGTGGTGATCGTGCTGACCGGCGCTGGCCGCGGCTTCTGCGCGGGCGCCGACCTGACCCAGCTCCAGGCGATCACCCGGGGCGACCGCTCGCTGGTCGCGACCACCGACCTCGCCGCCGACCCGGGCGACCCGGCGATCGGCGATTCGTTCCGCGGCACCTACACCTATCTGATGTCGATCCGCAAGCCGGTGGTGGCAGCGATCAACGGGCCCTGCGCCGGCATGGCGGTGCCGATCGCCTGCTGCGCGGACCTGCGCTTCGCGTCCGACACGGCGGTCTTCACGACCGCCTTCTCGCGCCGCGGCCTGGTCGCCGAGTGGGGCCTGGCCTGGCTCCTGCCGCGCCTGGTCGGCCCCGCCCACGCGCTCGACCTGCTCTTCTCCGCGCGCAAGGTCGACGCCGCGGAGGCCGAGCGCATCGGCCTCGTGAACCGCGTGCTCCCGGGCGCCGAGCTCGGCAAGCACGTGCGCGCCTGGGCCGAGGACGTGGCGGCGCACTGCTCGCCGACCTCCCTGCGCATCATGAAGAGCCAGGTCTGGCGCAACCTCACGGACTCGCTCGGCGACGCCGAGCGCGAGTCGGTGCGGCTGATGCTCGAGAGCTTCGAGCGGCCCGACTTCCGGGAGGGCGTCACCTCGTTCCTCGAGAAGCGGCTGCCGAAGTTCGGGCGGATCTAGGGACTCGCGCGCGGCGCCTGCGCCGAGCTTCGGGGCGGCGGGCGCCGCGGTGGTCCAAGCGGGCGCCGGGGCCGCAGGGCGGGCCGGTTTCCGTGCTCGAGACTCGCGCGCGGCTGCCTGCGCCGGGCTTCGGGGCCGCCAACGGCGCTGCGCTCTGCGCGCGGAAACCGGCCCGCCCTGCGGCCCCTCCTTGCGGAGGCGGGCGGGCCCCTCCTTGCGGAGGGGTGGGGCCCTCCTTGCCGAGCCCTGCGGCGGGCGGGTCAGGGGGCTTCGTCGAGGGGAGGTGGGGCGGAGGCGAGGGCGGTGTCGTCGCCGAAGAGGGAGGAGCGGCGGTAGGCGTGGAGCGCCTCGGCGACGAAGACCTTCACGACCGCGGCGACGGGGACGGCGATCAGGAGGCCCAGGAAGCCGAAGAGATCACCGCCGATCAGGAGGGCCACGATGACGGCGGCGGGGTGCAGGCCGACGCTGCTGCCCACGATGCGCGGGGTCAGGACGAAGCCCTCGAGGCTCTGCACCACCAGGTACCAGCCGATCACGGCGAGCAGGTGTCCGTCGATGCCGAACTTGAGCACGCACAGCACCGTCGCCGTCCCGAGGGCGACGATGTTGCCGAGGTAGGGGACCAGCGCCAGCGCGCCCGCCAGCAGCCCGACGCCGATCGCGAGGTCGATCCCGATCAGCGAGAAGCCCGCCGCGTAGAGCACGCCGAGGGTCGCGGCCACCAGCATCTGCCCGCGCAGGAAGCCCGACACCAGGCGGTCGATGGTGCGGACCTTCTCGAACACGGAGTCGCGGTGGCGGGGCGGCACCCCTTCGCCGATGCGCCGCACCACCTCGTCGAACTGGACCAGGAGGTAGTAGGCGAGGATCGGGATCACGAGGAGCCCGACGACGACCCCGACCGTGCCGGTCAGGGTGGCGAGGGTGCCGGTGAGCAGGTCACGCAGGGTGCCGAGCACGGTGAGCTCGGCGCCGCGCAGCTCGCCGAGCAGGCCGTCGAGCGTCCTGGGCAGGTCGATCCCCACGCGCTGCTCGACGGCCGGCACGACCTCGGTGACGAAGCGCTCGAGGTAGGCCGGCATCTGCTCGGTGAGCGCCGAGATCTCCGCCACCACGCGCGGGATCACGAAGAGCAGGAAGCCGAGCACGCCGCCGCCCGCGAGGCCGAGCAGCAGGAAGATCGCGAACGAGCGCCGCACGCGGTGCCGCTCGAACCAGTCGATCAGGGGATCGAGGAGGTAGGCGATCACGAAGGCCGCCGCGAGCGGCGTCAGCGCGGCCTTCAATACCCAGAGCAGGAGGAGCAGCGCGCCGAGGACGCCGGCGGCGACGATGCCCCAGCGCGCGGCGCGGACCACGAACTCGCGGTCGCGGGATCCGTCCGGCAGCGGTGCGGCGCTGGGCAGCTCGGGCATGACCGGAAGGAGCCTACCACGCGCCGCTCGCGTCCCCGACGCGGCCGTGCGATCCTGCCTCCGCCTTGCACCCGATCCTGTTCCACATCGGCAGCTACGAGGTCCCGAGCTACGGCGTCGCGCTCACGATCGCCTTCGCGGTGGGCATCGCGATCGGGCGCCGCCGTGCCCGCGCGCGCGGCATCGACGAAGAGCGCGTGATCGACGCCTGCCTGGTCGCGCTCGCCACCTCGCTGATCGGCGCGCGGCTCCTGTGGGTGGCCACGCACCTCGACGCCTTCGCCGGGCCGGGTGCGAGCTGGCTGGACGCCGTCAACCCCTTCGGCAGCCGGCGCTTCGGCTTCTCGGGGCTGTCGATGATGGGCGGTGTGGTGCTCGCCACCCTCTCGGGCCTCGGCTACCTGGCCTGGCGCGGGCTTCCCCTCCTGCGCACCGCCGACGCCCTCATGCCCTCGGTGCTGCTCGGCGAGGGCATCACCCGGATCGGCTGCTTCCTGAACGGCTGCTGCTACGGGCATCCCTGCGAGGGCTGGTTCTGCCTGGCCTTCCCGCCCGGCAGCGGCGCCCACGCGGCCTTCGCCGGCGTGCCGGTGCACCCGACCCAGCTCTACACCTCCGCGCTCGGCTTCCTGGGCTTCTTCGCGCTCTCGGCGCTGTGGCGCGCGCGGCTCGCCGACGGCGTGGTCTTCTTCGCCTTCCTGGTCTGGATCGGGACCCAGCGCCTGCTCATGGACCTGCTGCGCTTCCACGATCCGGGCACGATCTGGGCCCACCTGGCCGGGATCGGGATCCCGTCGAGCAGCCTGCTCTCGGCGGCGCTGGTGGCGGCGGGCCTCGCGGGTCTGGCCGTGTGCGCCCGGCGCAGTCCCGCCGCAGCCGACGCCGGAACGTGACGGCGCGCGCGGGGCCGTGGTGAGGGTGCTGGTGGTGGGCAACCCGGCGGCCGGCCTCGGCGGCGCGCGCGGCGGCGCCGGCGCCCTGGTCCGTGCGCTCGAGGCCCGCGGCCACGCGGTCGAGGCGCGGGTCACGGCGGCGCGCGGCGACGCCGGGCGCTACGCCGCGGAGGCGGAGGGCAAGGTGGACTGCATCGTCGCGGCCGGCGGCGACGGCACGCTCGCCGAGATCCTGAACGGCCTCGCCGACCCGGGCGCGACCCTGCTCGCGCCGATGCCGCTCGGGACCGCCAACATGCTGGCCCGCGCGCTCGGGGTGCCGGCCGCGCCCGCGGCGCTCGCGGCGCTGATCGAGCGCGGCGCCGCGCGCCGGCTCGACCTCGGCCTGGCCCGCTTCGGCGCCGGCCCGCTGCTGCGCTTCCTGTCGGTGGCCGGCATCGGCTTCGACGCGCAGGTGACCGAGGCGATCGCGCGCACGCGCCGGGGCCGACTCGGCTTCCGCGGCTACGTCGTGCCGATCACGCGCACCCTGCTCGGCTACCGCGCGCCGCAGCTCGCGGTCCGCCTCGACGGGGGCGCGCCGGTCGCCTGCGGCTTCGCGATCGTGGGCCGGCTCTCGAACTACGGCGGCGTCCTGCGCGTGACCCCGGAGGCGGAGCCCGACGACGGCCGCCTGCACGCCTGTCTGTTCCGGCGCGCGAGCGGGCCCGACCTGTTCCGCTTCGTGCTCCCGGCCTTCCGCGGCCGGCTCGGCGCGCGCGACGACGTGCTCTTGCGCCCGGCCGGCGCGCTCGAGGTGACGGCGCCCGCGCCGGTGGCGGTGCAGCTCGACGGCGACTACGCGGGGACGACGCCGGTCGCGCTGGCGCTCGCCGCGCGGGCGGTGCCGGTGCTGGCGTCGCGGGCCAGCAGGGCCGCGGCCTCGGGGTAGAGCTCGGCGAGCGCTGCGTGCACGGCCGCCGCGAGCGGCGGCGCGCAGTCGAGCGCGATCGCGCGGCGCTCCGGCCCGTCGCCCTCCTTGCGCGCGCGCTCGAAGACCCCGCGCAGGCCGCCGCGCTGGGGCCCGAGCGCGCGCTCGGCGACCCCGCGCCAGAGCGCGGGCTGCTCCCGCACCCGGTAGGGCCCGGCCCCGCGCCCGAAGTGCGCGACCGCCAGATAACGCAGAATCGTGTCGGTTGCAAGGCGTTCGAGGAAGGCCAGCGACCACACCGCCCGCGAGGCGGTGTCGCCGCGCAGGAGCTCCATGCCGAGCGCCAGGCCGCGCGCGCCGGCCGCGCCGAGCAGGGCGCCCGCCAGCATGCCGCCCCCCAGCGTGAGCCCACCGTGGGCGACGTCGGCGACGAGGCCCCCGAGCGCGCCGCCGACGAGCCCGCCCAGCATCGGGCTGCGCCAGGGCGCGGCGGCCGATTCGCCGCCGCTCACGTCGGCCAGCTCCACGCGCAGCTCCTCGGCCGCCTCGCCGGCGAGGCCCTGGCCGGCGATCAGCGCGTCGTTGGTCTCGGCCATCGCCTGTTCGAGGCGGCGTGCCAGCGCCCCGGCGGCGCGCTTGCGCTCGGCGGCGCCGAGGGCGCTGCGGGTCACCGGCTCGCCGTCGCAGGCCGCCGCGGCCAGGAGCCCGGCCATGGCGTCGACCGCGTCGCGCAGCGCCGCGCGCTGCTCGCTGCGCCAGCGCGCGAGCAGCGCGTCCAGGAGATCGCGGCGGTCCTCGGCCACCAGCGCGCGCAGCTCCTCGAAGAGCAGCCCCTCCTGGACCCAGCAGCGCGTGAAGGCGTCGAGCGCGAGCGTCCTGCGTACGACGGGGTGAGCGGCGAGGGCCGCCTGCCAGCGCGCCAGGTCGCGGGCGCGCGCCGCCGCGTCGCCCGCGACGCCGGTCTGGTTCAGCAGCACCACGACGGGGCGCCCGATCCAGCCCAGGATCTCGAGCTCGGGCGCGACGTAGCCGGCGGCCTCGGGGTCCTCGCTCGCGTTCACCAGGTAGAGCACGACGTCGGCCTCGTCGCGCACGTGGCGCACCGCCTGCTGCGAGCAGAAGAGCGCGCGGTCGGCGAAGCGGTCCCAGACCTGCGCCACCAGCCAGCCGAGCGGGTTGTCGAGGCCGCGCAGCCGGCCGAGGAGCCGCGCCGAGTCCCCGAAGCCCGGGTTGTCGGCCAGCACCACGCGGTCGCCGCCCTCGGTCTCGAGCAGCACGAAGCGCTCGGTCTCCTCGGTGACGTGGGCCTGGTCGAAGACCTCACCGACCTCGCGGCGCAGGAGGGTCCGCGCGAGCGTGGTCTTGCCGACGTTCGTGTGGGAGACGAGCGAGAGGACGACCGCGCGGGGCTTCACGCCGCCGCTCCGGCGGGGCTTCGGTCCAGCGCCTCGCGGGCGTCGTCGAGCGTGGCGTCGGCGTCGGCCCCGAGCGGGCGCAGCGCGGCGCAGCGCAGGTCGTGCGTCCGTGCGACCCGCTCCCAGGCGCGCCGGCGCTGGCCGATCCGGTCCTGCCCGCCGCCGTCGCCGAGGCGCGCCCGGTAGGGCTCCTCGTCGAGCAGGAGGAGCAGGGCCGGCGGCGGCTCGGCGGCCGACTGCGCCTGGCGCAGCCCCGCCAGGAAGGCGCCGTGGACCTCCTCCTCGGGGGGCTGGGCGAGGTTGAAGACGACGACGCGCGCCTGGGGCGGCGGCGCGCTGCCGGGCGGCGGCGCCTCGGAGCCGTAGTCGAGGGGGGCCCGCACCTCCACCTGCGCGCGGTTGCCGAAGAGCTCGTGCAGCACCTCGAGGAGCGCATCCTGCGAGGCGGCTGCCAGGCGGTGGCTGTAGGGAAGGACCTCGACCCGGACGCCGGCGCCCCGGTCGGGAGCCCGCAGGCGCAGGAAGTAGGGCTCGTCGAGGTTGGGCGCGAGGCGCGCCGCGAGCCGGCGTGCGTGCCGGCCCTCGCGCCACGCGAGCGCCGCGCGCGGCAGCACGATCGCCGCGCCCGCCGTGAGCGCCCACAGGTGGATCCAGGTCGCCGCGGGCCCTTCACCGGGCGCGCGCAGCGCGGCGATCGCGGGCTCGGCGAGCAGCGCGGCGGCGGAGGGCTCGAGCTGCGGGCGGAGCACGTCGAGCAGCGCGGCCGCCGGGCCCAGCACCGCGCCGAGCAGGGCGGCGGCCTGGGGCGCGTCGAGGAAGGTGCTCTCCCAGCTCGCCCGGTACTCGAAGGCGAGCCCGCGCACGTACATGCCCGCGACGATCCCGGCCGCGAAGCCGAGCGCTCCCAGGTGCAGGAGGCGGCGCAGGCGCGCGCCCAGGATCCGGCCCGTGGCGGCGCTCCAGCGCGCGGTGAACCGGCGCAGGGACGCGCCGAGCCAGCGCGCCTCCTCGGGCGCCACGCCCGCGAGGCGGCGCCGGGCGAGCCAGCCGGCCAGACGCGTGACGCCCTTCGCGAGCGCGGCCGCCGGCTCGCGCTCGTGCTGCACCAGGAGTGGGGCCAGCGCGTGGAGCAGGTAGATCGCTCCGTTCCAGAGCAGGAGCCCGAGCAGCGGGAAGGCGAGCAGGTTGATCCGGCGCTCGCCGCCGAGCACGTCGGCCGTGAAGCCCACGGCGAGGGCCCCGAGCAGCACGGGCGCGCCCGGGATCCGCAGCCGCAGCGCCGCGAGCGCTCCGCGCAGCGCCGGATGGCGCCGGGCGAGGGTCTCCGCGAGCCCCCGGGCCCGCCCGGCGACGAAGCGCTGCGCCTCGTCGGGGCGCCCCGCGGCGGCGGCGCGCGCCTCGCGCCCGGCGGCCTCGCGCTCGCGCCGCGCCACGAAGCGCGCCTCGGGATCGCTCTCCTCGCAGGCCTGGACGAGCAGGACGCGGGCGAGCGCCCGCTCGGGATCCTGCTCGTCGTGGCCGTGCGGGGGCGCGCTCGGGGGCACGCGCCGCAGGGTAGCGGCCGGCCCGCCCCGCGGGTGTCCCCCGCGTCTAGCCTTCCGCGCCGGTCAGCTCGCGGCGCGCATCGTCGAAGCCCGCGTCGAGGGCTGCGACGGCCGCCGTCAGGTTCTTGCGCAGGATCCGGACGCGCTCCTGGATCTTCTCGACGCCGCCCGCGATCGTGCCGGCGCTCGTCTCGATCACCGTGATCCCCTCGAGCTGCTTCTCGACGTCGCGGATCGCGCGCTCGACGGCCTCGAAGTCCACCTGCGTGGTGCGTGCGCCCCGCGCGCGGGTCGCGAGGGCGCGGGCGACCGCGAGCGCCGCCTCGATCCGCACGTCGCTCGCCGGGTCGTCGAGATCCCAGACGACGAACACGTCCTCGCCCGTCGCGTGGAAGAGCGGGAACCCCTCGGGCGCGCTGCGCGCCGAGTGCACGAACACGCCCGCCGACGCGCTGCGGTTGCGGCGCGCCTCGTCGACCTCCGCACGCGCCTTCGCGAAGGTGCAGCTCGCGTCCTCCTTGGCCTCGACGACGACGCGCGCGCCGGCCGCCCGGTGCTCGGGCCCGAGCTCGACGACCGCGTCGCCGACCTTGCAGTGCTTGATCGAGCCGGTCGTCGCGCCGACCGCCTGGAACACGTCTCCCTGCGCGAGGGCCCGCTGCTCGAGCCAGCGCAGGAGGCCCTCCTCGAAGGCGGTGCCGTGGGCGGTCGTGCGCGCGTCGCGCTCGCGCGCGGTCGTGAGCTTCGCGAGCTCCACCTCGAGCCGCGTCTGCATCTCCCCGACCTGGCCGGCCATCTTCTCGGCGATCGCCAGCCATTCGCGGCGCAGGCGCGCCAGCGCCGAGGTCTCCGAGTCGAGCGTGAACTCGGCGTTGATCTGCTGCTGCGCGCGCTCGACGCGCTGGACCAGGCGCGAGAGCGCGGAGTCGTCGGCGTCGAGCGAGAACTCCTTCACGACGGCGTCGATGCGCAGCGAGAGCGCCTCGGAGAGCCGGCCGTGGCTCTGGGTCAGCTCGCCCACCAGGCGGGCCAGGGCCCCCTCGCGGTTGTCGAGCGAGAACTCGCCGAGGATCGCCTGGCGCTGGGCGCCGAGCGCGTCGTCGACCAGCCGCGTGAGGCCGGCGACGAGCCCCTCGGCGTTGGTGGGGTCGAGCGTGCGCAGGAGCGCGCTGCCCTCGCCGACGTGCTGCGCGAGCGTGCGCGCCAGCGCCGAGTCCGAGCCCGCCACCTGCCCGCGGATCACGGTCGCGAGCTCGCCGTCGTCCTGGACGAGCCGGCGCACGCGCTCCTCGAAGCGCCCGCCCTCGGGGTCGAAGTACTCGCGCAGGGCGCGGCCGAGCTGCTCCTGGAGCTGGCTGCGGTGGGCGTCGAGCCCGCCGCGCAGCTCCGCGAGCAGCCGCTCCACCTCACCGCGCACGGCCTGCGCGTCCACCTGTCCCCTCGCCGAGCGCAGCGCGATCCAGCCGATCCGCAGCGCCGCGAGCGCCAGCGCCTCGCGCTCGCGCGGATCGGCGATGGCCTCGAGCTCCAGGACCAGCTCCGGGTCGCGCACGTGGAGCAGGAGCGGCAGGGCCTCGTCGGCCTCGGCCGGGCCGGTGTCGGCGAGAGCGGACTCGAGGGTCGGGTCGAACATCGGAGACCTCCTCGCGGCAGCGGCGACGCCCGAGTCTCGACCGGGGCCGTGACGGAAGCGGTCACGACCGGCCGGGCGCGCGTCGGGAGGAGGAGGGGGCGGCGGCCACTCTAGCATCTGCCGGGCAGGTTAGACTCGGAGGCCCGCTCCCGACCGAGGAGGGACCCCGTGTCCGACGCCCCCCGCCCGCTCCGCTGGGAGACGCTCACCAAGCGCCAGTTCGACCGCATCGACCGCGCGCGGGCGGTCGTGATGGTCACCTGCTCGCCGCTCGAGGTGCACGGGCCGCACCTGCCGCTCGGCGCCGACCTGCTCGAGGGCGAGGGGCTCGCCGAGCGCGCGCTGCGCTTCCTGCCCGAGCCGCACCGGGGGCGTCCCTTCCTGAAGCTGCCCTTCGTGTACGCCGCCTGTGACGGCGTGCCCCAGCCCGGCACGCTCGCCTTCCGCCCCTCGACGACGATCGCGGTGCTCGAGGACCTGGGCCGCTCGCTGGCGGCGCAGGGCTTCCGCGACGTGATGGTCTCGAACTTCCACGGCAGCCCGCGCCACTTCCTCGCGATCGAGACCGCCTGCGACCGCGTGAGCCGCGCGCGCGGGATCCGCATGGTCTCGGTGTTCTCGATGATGCTCTCGCGCCTGAACGACGGCGGCTCGGAGCTCGGCGAGGTGCTCGGCCACCTGCCGGGCGTGCGCAAGGCCGACCTCGAGGGCGACACCCACGGCGGCCTGGTCGAGACCGCGCAGCTCCTCGCACTGCACCCGGAGTGGGTGGACCCCGACTACAAGGGCCTGCCGCGGCGCACGGTGGACCTGTGGCTCGAGGAGCGCGGCGAGGCGAAGCCGAGGGCGCCGCGCGGGAAGCTGGCCGCCGTGCCGGAGATGCTCGCGGCCTTCCGGGCGGCGCTGCGCTTCTTCGCCGAGGAGACCTACTCGGGAGCGCCCGCCGGCGCCTCCCCCGAGCTCGGCGAGGCGATCCTCGACACGCTCGCGCGGCACACCGCGGAGGCCGTCGTCGAGCTCTGGGAGGGGCGGCTTCCGGCGGCACAGTGGCACTCGCCGCTCTGGAAGCTGCGCGCGCTCTTCGTGCACCCCGCCGCGGTGCGCCTCTTCGACGCGCTGCTCGGTGTCCCGAACCCGGCGCGAGGCTGAGATGCCCCGCTACGCCTACGAGCGCCTGAGCGCCCTCGACAACTCCTTCCTGCTGCTCGAGGGCCCCGACGCCTACATGCACGTCGCCTCGACGATGGTCTTCGACCTGGGGCCGCTGCGCCGCGAGGACGGCGGCGTCGACGCCGAGGCGGTGAAGGCGCTCGTCGCGAGCGCCCTGCACCGCATTCCCCGCTACCGCCAGAAGCTCGCCTGGATCCCGCTCGAGCACCACCCGGTCTGGGTCGACGACGACCGCTTCCACCTCGACTACCACGTGCGCCACACCGCGCTCCCGCGGCCGGGCAGCGACGAGCAGCTCGAGCGCCTGTCCGCGCGCATCATGGGCCAGCACCTCGACCGCAGCCGGCCGCTGTGGGAGATGTGGGTCGTCGAGGGGCTCGACAAGGACCGTTTCGCCCTGGTCTCGAAGGTCCACCACTGCATGGTGGACGGCATCTCCGGCGTGGACCTGATGCAGGTGCTGATGAGCCCGCTGCCCGAGCCCATTCCCGGCGACGACGAGGCGCCGCGCTTCCTGCCGCGGCCGGTGCCCTCGCCGCTCGAGCTCCTGCGCCACGAGGTCGAGCGCTTCCTGCGGCTTCCCTTCCAGGCGCTGCGCGACGTGCGCGGCTTCGTGCGCGAGGCCGACGACGCCCGCCGCGAGGTGCTCCTGCGGCTGCGCGCGGCGGCGGAGACCGTCGGGACGAGCCTGCGCGCGGCGTCGCCGACGCCCTTCAACCGCCCGATCGGCCCGCATCGCCGCTTCGCGTGGATGAGCACCGACCTGGCCGAGCTGAAGGGCGTGCGCCGTGCCCTCGGCGGCTCGCTGAACG
Organism: Deltaproteobacteria bacterium; assembly: GCA_035063765.1. Taxonomy (NCBI): domain Bacteria; kingdom Pseudomonadati; phylum Myxococcota; class Myxococcia; species Deltaproteobacteria bacterium. Next base: position 198,632 of record JAPSFT010000007.1, on the reverse strand, counting down.
ACGTCGTGCTCACGGTCGTGACGGGCGCCGTGCAGCGCTTCCTCGAGCGGCGCGGCGTGCGCGCCCGCGACCTCGACTTCCGCGTGATGGCGCCGGTCTCGGTGCGGGCTTCGGACGAGAGCGGGGAGCTCGGCAACCGGGTGTCGGCCTGGCTGATCCGCCTGCCCCTCGACACCGACGACCCGCGCGAGCAGCTCCGCCGCATCCACGAGCGCACGGCGGAGCTGAAGGAGTCGCGCAGCGCCGTCGGTGCGGAGATCCTGACCCGGGTGGCGGAGTGGACGCCCTCCAACCTGCTCGCGCTCGGCGCGCGCAACGTGACCCGGCTGCTGCCCTTCAACCTGGTCGTGACCAACGTGCCCGGACCGCAGGTTCCGATGTACCTGGCCGGGGCCCGGATGCTCGAGGTCTATCCCCACGTGCCGCTCGCCGCGAACCTCGGGCTCGGGATCGCGCTCCTGTCCTACGACGGCCGCATCCACTGGGGCTTCAACGCCGACTACGACCTGCTCCCGGACCTCGGCGACTTCGTGGCCGACCTCCGCTCGGCGCTGGCGGAGCTCCTGCGTTCCGCGCGGCCCGCGGAGCTCCGCTGATCGCGCCCTGGCCAGCACACGGGGATGAGCCGCCGGGCGATCGCACGCGGGCGGCGCCGGCCCGGGCGCCGCGCCGCGCTCGGGCTGGTGCTCGCGCTCCTGGCCGCGAGCGTGGCGCCGATCGCCGTCCTGCGCGTGGTGCCGCCGCTCACGAGCTCGTTCATGGTGCAGCGCGCGCTCGGCCTCGGCGACGGCGGCCGCTGCCGGCGCATCGAGTACGACTGGGTCGGCTGGGAGGCGATCTCGCGCCACGCGAAGCTCGCCGTGCTCGCGAGCGAGGACCAGCGCTTCCCGACCCACGGCGGCTTCGACCTCGCGGAGATCCGCGACGCCGTGAGCGAGCGGCTCGCGGGCAGCCGCGCGCGCGGGGCCAGCACGATCACCCAGCAGGTGGCGAAGAACCTCTTCCTGTGGCCCGCGCCGAGCTTCGCGCGCAAGGGGCTCGAGGCCTGGCTCACGCTCTGGATCGAGGCGCTGTGGCCGAAGCGCCGGATCCTGGAGGTGTACCTGAACATCGCGCAGATGGGCCCCTGCAGCTTCGGCGTCGAGGCCGCGGCGCAGCGCTTCTTCGCGCGCCCCGCGGCGCGCCTCTCGCGTTCGCAGGCCGCGCGGCTGGCCGCCGTGCTGCCCGACCCCGCGCACCGACGGGTCGAGGCGCCGACGCCCGGCCTGCGCGCGCGCGCGGCGCAGATCGAGCGCCAGATGCGCGCCCTCGGCCCCGCGGCCGTGCGTGCGGTCGAACGCTGAGGCCCGCGGGCGGCGGCCGCCGGAGGAGGCGCCTACCCTGGCCGCGATGTCGGGCGACCCGAGACACCCGTTCCGCTTCGGCGTGCAGATCGCGGACTTCCCCGGCGCCGACTGGGTGGCGCGCGTGCGCCGGCTCGAGGCGCTCGGCTACGCGACCGTCTTCTGCCCCGACCACTTCTCGCCCCAGATGGACCCGACCGCCTTCGTGGCGGCGGCCGCCGCGGTCACGACCCGGCTGCGGGTGGGCACGCTCGTCTACGACGTCGACTACCGGCATCCGGTCGTGTACGCGAAGCAGGCGGCCACGATCGAGCGCCTCTCCGGCGGCCGCCACGAGTTCGGGATCGGCGCGGGCTGGATGGAGACGGACTACCGGCAGGCCGGGATCCCCTACGAGCGCCCCGGCGTGCGCATCGAGCGGCTTGCCGAGGCGCTCGCGATCTGCGAGGGGATGTGGGCCGCACCCGAGGAGGGCTTCTCCTTCGAAGGCCGACACTTCCGCGTGAAGGACGTGCCGCGCGCGATCGACCAGCCGGTGCGGCCGAAGCTCCTGATCGGCGGCGGCGGCAGGCGGCTGCTCTCGCTGGCGGGCCGGCACGCCGACGTGGTCGGGATCAACCCCCGGCTCGAGGAGGGGCGGGTCAGCGCCGCGACGCCGGCGGACCTGGCGCCCGAACGGGTGCGCGAGAAGGTGGCCTGGGTGCGCGAGGCGGCGGCCCGGGCGGGCCGCGACCCGGCGGCGATCGAGCTCCAGTCGCTGGTCTTCGTCACCGCGATCACGGACACGCCCGCCGGCCTGCGCGAGATGCTGGCGCGCTCGAGCGGGATGAGCGTCGCGCAGGTGGCCGGCTGCCCGCTGTTCCTGACCGGACCGGCGAGCGAGATCCGCGACCGCCTCGAGGCGCGCCGCGACGAGACCGGGATCAGCTACGTCGTGATCCAGGGCCGCGATCCGGCGGTCGTCGAGCGCTTCGCGGCGGAGGTGGTGGCGCCGCTCGCCGGACGCTGAGCCTCAGAACTCCCCGAGCGGGCGCGCCAGCGCCGAGAGGGTCTGGTCGAAGAGCGCGTGGGCGGCGTCGTCGGTGGTGAGGGTCGGCGCGGTGATGGGCAGGGTCGCGACGAAGGCCACGGCGCCGGCCGCGAGGCCCACCACCATCGCCGGGCGCACCAGCACGAGGTCGGCGGCGACCGCCGGGACGCGCACCCAGCCGTCCGGATAGGCCGCGGGCTCCTCGGGGCCGGTCGGGTAGAGGTAGGGCTCGCGCGCGCTGGCGCCGTCGGGCGCGACCGCGCGGGCCGGCGTCGCGCCGAGCCCGAGCAGGAGGGCCACCCCGAGCGCGATCCGCGAGCGGGCCCCGGAGAGCCGGGAGATGGTGCCGATCATGAGGACCCCTCCTGCGCGACGCGCGGAGTCTATGCCGCCGCGCACGCGGCGTCAGCCGGGAAGGAGCTTGACCACCAACCGGTTGGTCGGGTACAAAGAGCCTGCGCCGCCCGATCCCGGAGGCCTCCGCCCCATGGCCCTGCTCGCCTCGACCCGCGTCCTGGCCCGCGTCGTCCGCCGCGCGGTCTCGAACTCGCTCCACGCCCGCGTCGGGCGCTTCCGGGACTGGCCGAACGACGCCCTGCTCATCGACGAGCCCCTGGCGCTCGCCGAGCAGCAGACCGACCGGCTGCGGCGCATCTACGCCAACGCCCAGCGCGACGCCTGGGACGGCCCCGCGCTCTTCCGCGAGGCCATGGCGAGGCACGGCGGGATCCAGCTCGCGCGCGAGCAGCGCGAGGCCCTGGCCCACCCGATCTCGATGCTGATGTGGGGCGAGCTGGCGGCCTGGATCGTGGCCGCCGAGCTGGCGACGCGGCTCGAGGAGCCCGACGCGCGGCTCGCCGCCTCCGCCCAGGTCTTCGATGAGGCCCGGCACTTCTACGTGCTGCGCGACTACCTGGCCGCGCTGCACGTGCCCGTGCCGAAGCTCGACCCCTACTTCGCGATCGCGGCGCGGCGCCTGCTCGCGACCCGGGACCTGACGGTCAAGCTCTTCGCGATGCAGATCCTGGCCGAGGGCACGGCGATGGTGATCTTCCGCTTCCTGGCCGACGCGAAGATCGAGCCCGTGCTGACGGAGCTCCTGCCCTACATCGAGAAGGACGAGGCGCGCCACGTGGGCCTCGGCGTGCTCTACCTGCCCGAGCGCCTGCGCGGGCGGCCGGTGAAGGAGCTGCTGCGGATCCGCGACCTCACCTACGGGATCGGCGACCTGTTCGGGGCCACCCAGATCCGCTTCGCGAAGCACTACGCGGCGCTCGGCGCCGACCCGCGCGACCTGATCCGCAGCGCCGACAAGATGCTCCACGAGCTCTCGCAGAAGATCGGGCCGATCCCGGGCACCGAGCTCGAGTTCTTCCCGACCAACCCGACCAAGGCGCCGGACTACGAGAAGAACCTCGACCTCGTGCTGCCCCGGCCCGGCCAGGAGGGACGTCTGCTCGGGCGCGTGCTGCGCGGCGTGATCGAGTTCGGGGCCCGGCGCCTGCCGGCGTGAGGAGCGCGACGGCCGAGATCGAGAGCCCCCGGCAGCGCATCCTCGAGGCCGCCCTCGAGCTCCTGGCCGAGCACGGCTACGAGGGCACGAGCCTGCAGCAGGTGGCGGACCTGGTGGGCCTCCACAAGAGCTCCCTCTTCCACCACTTCCGGAGCAAGGAGGAGCTCGCGCGCGAGGTCCATCGCGGGCTCGCCGAGCGGCTGCTCGCGCGCCTCGAGCCGCTCCTCGCCGAGGAGCCGCCGCGCTTCGAGTCGCTGCTCGGGGCGCTCGAGGCGAGCGCCGACCACTTCGCGGCCGAGCCCGCCTCGGCGCGGCTCCTGATGCGGCTCCTGGTGACGACGCGCCAGACCGAGGGGGGCCTGCGCGATCCCTTCGTGGCCGCGCCCGGCGAGGTGGACGCGATCGACCGCGTGCTCGCGCTGGTGGGCGCCTGGCTGGCCCGCGCGCGCGCGGCCGGCGTGATCCGCTACGTCCCGGTGCGACACACCGTCCTGAACCTGATGGGGCTCGTGCTCCTCTACCCGGCCGTCTTCCACCACGTTCCGGCCGCCGCCCTGCGCGGCGACCCGCGCGCGCCCGAGGTGCTGGCCTCGCGCAAGCGCGAGCTGCGCGCGTTCCTGGAGGGCGCGCTCGCGCCCTGACGGCGCCGCGCGCGCCGGCTCTCAGGAATCCGCGGCGAAGGCGAGGGGCAGCCGGATCTCGAAGCAGGCGCCGCCGCCCTCCGCCTTGGCCACCGAGATCGTGCCGTCGAGGTCCTCGACGACCTTGCGCACGACCGCCAGCCCGAGCCCGCAGCCGGCGGGCTTGCCGAAGGTCGCGAAGGGCTCGAAGAGGCGGCCGGCGATCTCGGCGGCGATGCCGGGGCCGCTGTCGGTGAGGGTCAGGACGGCGTGGTCGCCGTCCCGGACGCTGCGCACGAGCAGGCGGCCGCCTTCGGGCATCGCCTCGAAGGCGTTGCGCGCGAGGTTGTGGAGGGCGCGCCGCAGGGCCTGCTCGTCGATCGCGACCAGCACGTCCGCGTGCAGGTCGAGCTCGATCTCGACGCCCTGGAGCGAGGCCTCGTGGGAGAGGGCGGCCAGCGCGGTCGCGACGGCGTCGTCGATCAGCTCCCGGCGGAGGACCCCGGGCAGCTCGCTCGCGCGCGCGATCTCGAGCAGCTCGCTGCACATCCGCTCGAGGCGGGCCGCCTCGTCGAGCACCTCGCGCCCGAGCTCGCCGAGCGCCGGGGCGGCGCGCTCGGTGCCCTCGCGGCGTACCTCCTCGCCCGCGGAGCGGATCGCCGCCAGCGGGCCGCGCAGGTCGTGCACGATCATCGCGCCCATCCGGCCGATCGCGGCCAGCCGCTCGCTCCCCACCAGCTTGTCCTGGGCCCGCTGCAGCGACTCGAGCGCCTCGCCGAGCTGCGCGTTCTGTTCGCTCACCACCGCGAGCAGGCGCTGGTTCTCGCGCGCGAGCCCGACGCGCTGGAGCACGGCGGCCACCGTGGCCATCAGGTCCGGCGTCGAGCAGGGCTTGTGCAGGTAGGCGTGCACGCGGCCGCGGTTGATCGCCTCGACCGAGGTCTCGAGGTCCGTGTAGCCCGTCAGCAGGATGCGCCCGACGTTCTCGTCGCTCTCCGCGATCCGGCTCAGGAGCTCGACCCCGGTCGAGCCCGGCATGCGCTGGTCGGAGATCACCAGGTCGAAGCGCGCTCCGCTGTGCAGCGCCTGCGCGGCGTCGGCCGAGGACGCCGTCACGACCTCGCCCACGCGGCGCAGCGAGCGCACCAGCAACTCGAGCGCACGCGGCTCGTCGTCCACCACGAGGATGCGCGGTCGCGAGGCCAGCATCACGCGACTGAATATCGGTTCCCGGTGGGCTTCCTTGAGCCGCGCGGGGGAGGAGGTCTCAGCGGCCCGGCTTCGGGACCCCGCCGGGCGCCCGAGGGCCGATCGGCTCCACCCCCGGGCCCCGGCCCCAGGCGTAGCCGGCCTCGCGGCGGTCGGGCGACGCGCCCATCTCGCGCAGCATCTGGCCCAGGTCGAAGAGCACCGGCGCCACCGGCTGGCGGGCGAAGTAGTCGCGCATCGGCCGGCGCCGGGCGAGCGTCTCCTCGCGCGGGGGGAGCGTGCGCAGGGGCACCGACACGCAGCCGAGCGCCGCGTAGGACGCCGCCAGCTTCGGGGGCAGGAACGCGAAGACGTGCGTGATCCGGTGCTCGACCATCACCTCGAACACCGCCTTCAGCATGCCCAGCATCGGCGCGCGCGTGCCTCCGCGATGGCCGTCCCGGATCGCGAGCCGCCCGTACTCGCCGAGCCGATCGCGCGCCACCTCCGGCGGCTCGAAGTCGAAGAAGCGCTCGGTCGGGAAGCCGAGCTCGGAGGGCAGCACGAAGCGGGTCGTGCCGACCGGGGCGCCGCCCGCGTCGCGCACGAGGATCTGGACCGAGACGGCGTCGTAGGCGTCCTGGAACTCTCCGGAGGGGAACTCCTCGGCGCGGATGAAGCCCTCCTCCGCGTACACCTCGTGGCGGAGCTGGTAGACCGCCCGGCGCTCGCCGTCCGTCTCCGCGCGCGCGAAGCGATAGCCGCCGAACTCGAAGCAGGGGCCGACACGCTGGTCGATCAGGCGGGCGAGCGGATTCGGCATCAGGCTCCTTCCTCGGCCGAGCCGGCCGCGACCCACCCGGGCGCGTCGCCGGCCTCGAGAGCGTGGAACACGAGCTCCCCGCCTGGCGCCGGCGGGGCCTGCGCGAGCTCGGGGTCGACCCACTCGAGCGCCGGCCGGCCGCCCGGGCGCTCGCGCAGCAGGGCGGCGGCGAGCAGGCGGCCGGCGCCCACCACGACCGGCCGCGCCCTCGGGTCCTCCGCGCCGCCGGCCGCGCAGAGCTGGCTCGGCGCCACGACGGTGTCGCCGATCAGGCAGAAGACCATGGTGAGCGCCGTGAAGAAGCCGAGCTCGCGCACGGAGCGGAAGTCCGAGAGCAGCAGCATGCTGAAGCCGGCGATGATCAGGATCCCGGTCACCACGATCGGGCGGCCGACCGTCAGCAGGGCGTGGGCCACGGCTGCGTGGCGCGAGCCGCAGCGCCGCTCGGCCGAGCGGGTCTCCGCCATGGTGTGGATGGTGCTGTCCACGGCGATCCCGAGGCAGGTGGCGGAGATGATCGCGGTGGCGTCGCCGAGCGGGATCCCGAGCAGTGCCATGACCGCCAGGTTCAGCAGCAGCGGGAGCCCGTTGGGCAGCAGCAGGTGGAGGCCGGCTCCGAGCGAGCGGAAGCTCGCGGCCACCATCACGAGGATCAGCGCCAGGGCCCAGGCGAAGCCCCGCACCTGCTCCTGCACGACCACGTCGGCGGCGCGCGAGAGCAGGATCTCCGTGCTGACGACCGCGTCCGGGCCGGTCTCCGCGGCCAGGTGGCGCTCGGCCAGCTCCTCGAGGCGCGCACGCAGGACCGCGCTCGCCGTGCTCGACGGCACCGTCGCCGCGAGCACGATGCGGGCGCGCCCGGCGTCGGGGTCGACGAGCTCGTCGAGCTCACCGGGATCGCCCGAGGCTCCGTACAGGAAGAGGTACTGTGCGACCGCCTCGCGCGAGTCCGGGATCCGCAGCGCCTCGTCGGCGCCGCCCTCCATCTCGCGGTTCATGAGCGCCACGTAGTCCGCGATCGAGACGCTCTCGTCGATCTCCGGCAGCGCCTCGGCGTCGCGCTGGAAGGCCTGGATCCGGCGCAGCACCTCGGGCTCGTAGAAGTGTTCGCGCGGCCCCGAGAGGTACACCCCTTCGACGACGTCGCCGGAGAGCTGGGCGCGGTAGAACTCCGAGGAGCGCCGGAAGCGCGAGTCCTCGGGGAAGCGGTTGGGGCCGCTCGAGTCCACCCGGAGCAGCGGGAGCGTGAGCGCGGCGAGCCCGGCGACCCCGATCGCCGCGGCGAGCACGGCGCGTGCGTGGCGCACGGCGAGCCGCGCCAGCCCGAGCAGCACGCGGCCGAGCCGGGGGTCCGGCCCGAGCAGGCTCTGCGCGGGCCGCGTCGCCCACAGCGCGAAGACGGCGGGCAGCACGAACAGGCCGATGGCCATCACGGCCACGATCCCCAGCACCAGCGCCCAGCCGAAGCCGTTCACGACCGGCACCTGGGAGAGGGTGAGCGAGGCGTAGCCCACGAGCGTCGTGAGGCCCGCTCCGACCATCCCGAAGCGCACGTGGCGGAGCGCGTGCGTGGCCGCTTCGGCGGGCCCGGCGCCGCTCGCCGCGTGGCGCTGCGCCGCGGCCGCCACGTGCAGCACGTAGGCGGTGCCGACGGCGAGCAGGATCGTCGGCGCCGCGTTCGAGAGCGCCGTGAGCGGGATCCCCGCCCAGCCCATCGCCCCGAGCATCCACGCGACCGCCAGCAGGACCCCGCCCAGGCTCGCGAGCGCGCTGACCCAGCAGCGCATCGCCACCACCAGCAGCAGCGCCATCACGGCGATCGTCGCCGGCAGGAGGAGCTGCAGGTCCCGGGTGATCGTGTGCGCGATCTCGCTCTTCATGAACAGGTGGCCGGCCAGGTGATAGGGGCGCGCGCCGAGCTCCTGGCGCAGGAGGGTGTCGATCGCGGCCAGGGCGGCGTTGCGCTCGGGCTCGCTGCTCGCGTAGTCGAAGCGCACCTGGAGCGCAGCGGTGCGGCCGTCGCGGGAGACCAGCCAGCCCGGGAGCAGGGGGTTGCGCGCCACGCGGGCGCGGATCGCCTCGATCTCCTCGGGGAGCAGGGCCGCCGGGTCGCCCTCCGGCACCAGGGGCGCGATGTCGAGGGCATCCCCGTCGCCCGCCACGTCGTCCACGGTGGCGAGCGACTCGACCTCCTCGACCGTCCGCACCGACTCGATCGCCAGGGCCAGCCGCCGTTGCAGCGCCAGCGCCTGCGGGGCGAGCGCGTCCTCGAAGGGCAGGGCGATCGAGAGGATCTCGTCGCTTCCGAACACCTCCTTGTGACGCTCGTGCGCGGCGTGCAGCGGGTCCCCCTGCACGGCCATCGCCTCCAGCGAGGAGTCGATCTGGAGCCGGCCGAGGCCCGCGAGCAGGACGGCGGTCGCCGCCCCGGCCAGCGCGAGCGCGAGGCGCGGGCGCCGCACCGGCAGCTCGCTCCACCCGAGCCAGTCCGGCTTCATGTCCGCGCTCTCATGCCCAGGCGGGCCGGCTCGACCCCGGCGGCTCGGCCACGAACAGCCGGTGGAGGATCTGGACCCCGAGGACGAGCACCAGGACCCACTCGTGCTGGACCCGGAGCAGGTGGCCGTCCGGCACCCGCAGGATGTCGCGGCGCAGGCGGGCCACGACCTCCGGGTCGAAGAGCCCGGCGTCGCGGAGCGCGCGTGCGCCCAGCACGTCCTCGACGTACTCGGGCGCGCCCTCCGAGAAGAACCAGCTCTTCAAGGGCGTGTAGAAGGGGCGCTTCTGGCGGCTCGCGATCTCCGCCGGGAGCAGGTCGCCGACGGCCTGGCGCAGGAGCGCCTTCTCGGTGAAGCCCCGCATCTTGAGCGCCGGCGCGAGGGGAACCAGGTACTCGACCAGCTCGTGGTCGAGGAACGGAACGCGCGCCTCGACGCCGTTCGCCATCGAGGCGCGGTCGCCGATCGCGAGCATCCACGAGGGCAGGCGGCTCTCGAGCTCGAGGGCCAGGACCGCGTCGAAGGGGTGCAGCTCGCCGACACCGTCCGGGAGCAGGTCGAGGAAGCCCTCGGGCGGCTCGTCGGCCGGGCGGACGCGGCGTCCATCCGGGGCGAGCAGGCGCTGGCGGTCGAGGTCGAGGGTGGTCCACATGTCGAACCAGGCCGGGTACACGCCGCCGAAGCGCCGCTCCACTTCGCGCGAGCGTGCCTGGTTCGCCAGCATCATGTCGACGGTGCCCTCGGGCAGGCCGTGCCAGGAGTAGAGCCGCCGGTACACGGCGGGCCGCAGCGCGCGCAGGAGCGGCCGGTCGAAGATCCGGCGCATCTTGTCGGCGCGGAAGCAGTCGTAGCCCCCGAGCAGCTCGTCGGCGCCTTCGCCCGTCAGCACCACCTTGAAGCCCGCGCTGCGCGCGCGCGCCGAGAGCTGCGCGAGCGGCAGCACCAGCGGGAACTGGAGCGGCAGCTCCATGTGCCAGAGCGCCTCGGGGTAGTGGTCGGCGGTGCTGCGGTCGCAGACGACCGTGTGGTTCGGCGCGCCGAGGGCGGCCGTCATCCGGGCTGCGAAGCTGCTCTCGTCGTGCTCGGGCGACGAGAAGCCGATCGAGAAGGTGGTGGGCGGATCGCCCGTCACCTCGGTCACCAGCGCGGACAGCGCGGAGGAGTCGAGCCCGCCCGACAGGTAGGTCGCGACCGGCACGTCGGACTGCAGGTGCTCGTAGACCTTGCGGCGCAGCAGCTCGCGCAGCTCGGCCTGCGCGTCGCGGCGGGTGACCCGGCGGTGCTCGCCGCGCGGGACGAAGGGCGCGCGCCAGTAGCGGTGCGGGGTGCCCGGGGGGCGGCCCGGGCGCGCCTCCAGCCAGTGCGCCGGGCGGAGCTCGCGCACGTGCCGGAAGAGGGTGCGCGGCGGGCACGGGTAGGAGAGCGAGAGCACGTCGTCGAGCGCGTCGCGGTCGATCTCGCGGGGCACCAGGCCCGAGGCCAGCAGCGCCTTGATCTCGGAGCCGAAGACCAGGAAGTCCGGCGTCTCGGCCACGTAGAGCGGCTTGATGCCGAGCCGGTCGCGGGCCAGCAGCAGGCGCCGCTCGCGCGCGTCCCAGAGCGCCAGCGCGAACATGCCCCGCAGGTGCCGGAGCAGGTCCGCGCCCCACTCCTCGTAGGCGTGGGGGAGGACGGCCGAGTCGCTCTCGCTCCGCAGCCGGTGGCCCTTCGCCGCGAGCTCGCGGCGCAGCTCGTGGTGGTTGTAGAGCTCTCCGTTGTAGACACACGCGAGCGCGTCGCCGCAGCCCCACACCGGCTGGTGACCGCCCTTCACGTCGATGATCGACAGCCGCGCCACCCCGACCTGCAGGTCGGGGCCGAGGAGCTCGCCCGCCTCGTCGGGACCGCGGTGCGCGATCGTCGCGAGCATGCGGCGTACCGTGGAAGGAGGGGGAAGCGGGCGCTGTCCCAGGCGCAGGATCCCCGCGAAGCCACACATGGAGTGAAGGTTCCTCCCATCGGCCGCCAGGGGTCGTCGGCGAGGGGGTGCGATCGCGCGGGCATTACGCCACGGATGGTCGAAGGGTGCAACTGCTTTCGACTATGCTCGCCGCCCGAGAGGAGGCTTCGTGCCGCACCGCCTGCCCGCTGCACTCGCCCTGGCGCTCGCGAGCGTCGTCGCCTTCGCCGCCGCCGCCGGGCCTCCGGCCGGGCTGGAGCTGGCCCAGCGCGTCAACGCCCGCTCCGAGGGCGTGGCCCAGCGCCGCGAGGTCCGGATGGAGCTGATCGACGCCAAGGGGCGCACGCGCAGCCGGGTGGCAACCATCTTCCGCAAGTACTTCGGGGACGACAAGAAGACCACCGTGTTCTTCGTCGAGCCCGCGGTCATCGCCGGCACCGCGTTCCTCACCTACGACTACGCCGACGGCGGCCGCGACGACGACGTCTGGCTCTACCTGCCCGCCCATCGCAAGGTGCGCCGGATCGCCGCCAGCGACCGCGGCGCCTCCTTCTTCGGGACCGACCTCAGCTACGAGGACGTGAAGAAGGAGACCAAGCTCGCGATCGAGGACTACCGCTGGGCCACGATCGGCGAGGACAGCGTGGACGGCCATCGCTGCTACCAGCTGGAGGCGGTCCCCGTGGACGAGGGCACCGCCCGCGAGCTCGGCTACGGCCGCGTGGTGTCGTGCATCGACGCCGAGCTCTGGATCTCGCGGCGCGCCGACTACTGGGACCGCAAGGGCCAGCACCTGAAGACCGTCCACCACACCGAGCTGGCCCCGGTGGAGGGCATCTGGACGGCGCTGCGCACGGAGGTGGCGAACCACCGCACCGGGCACCGCACCGTGCTCAGCTTCTCGAAGATCCGCTACGAGGACGGGGTGGACGACGCGGTCTTCGAGCCCGGCAACCTGGGCCGCGGCGCTCCCTGATCCGCCTCGCTCCCGCGCACCGGGAGCTCGACCGCGAAGCAGGCGCCGCGCCCGGGCTCGCTCGTGACCCGGATCTCGCCGCCGTGGCGGGTGACGATGCCGTAGGAGATCGCGAGCCCGAGCCCGGTGCCGCGGCCGACCTCCTTGGTCGTGAAGAAGGGCTCGAAGATGCGGCCGAGATCCGCCTCGGCGATCCCGCGGCCGTCGTCCTCGACCTCGACCACCACCCGCTCGTCCCCCAGCGCGCGCGTGCGCAGCACGATCCGGCCGCGCTCGCCGATCGCGTCGGCGGCGTTCGCGAGCAGGTTCACGAAGACCTGGCTGATCTGGCCCTCCAGGCACTCGACCGGCGGGATCGGCTGGTAGTCGCGCACGATCTCGATCGCGCCGAGCCGGCTGCGCAGCAGGTTCAGCGCCGCGTCGAGCGCGCCGGCCAGGTCGACCTGCGAGCTACGCCCGCTGTCGGTGCGCGAGAAGCTGCGCAGGTCCTTCACGATCGCGCTCGCGCGCGAGACGCCCTCTTCGCAGCCGGCCAGGAGTGCGGGCAGGTCGCCGATCACGAACGGGAGGTCGTGGGCCTCGCGGAGCTCGGCCACGCGCGGCCCGAGCGCGCCGGCCTCGTCGGCGACCAGCTTCTCGTAGGCCTCGATCGCCGCCGTCAGCGCGTGCGCGTGTTCGCGCAGGTGGAAGAGGTTGCCCTCGATGAAGTTGAGCGGGTTGTTGATCTCGTGGGCGACGCCGGCCACGAGCTGGCCGAGCGAGGCCATCTTCTCCTGGTGGAGCATCTGGCGCTGCGCCTCGCGCAGGGCGTCGAGCGCGTGGGCCAGCTCGGCGGTGCGCTCCTCGACCTTGACCTCGAGGGTGGCGTTGAGCTCGCGGACCTCGGCGAGCGCCAGCGCGTTCTCGACCGCCAGCGCGCCCTGGTTGGCGAGCGTCGCGAGCAGGCGGCGGTCCTCGCCGCTGTAGAGCCGGCCCGAGAGACGGCGCCCGAGCGAGAGCAGGGCGACCGCCCGCCCCTCGACCACGAAGGGCACCGCGAGCCCGCCGTCGGGTCGCTCCACCACCCCCGCCGCACCGGCGCCGGCCAGGAGGGCGCGCGCGGCGGGGAGCTCGGGCGCGTCGTGGGCGCGGGTCTGGAAGTCGATCGACTCGGGCGCCAGCGCCTCCTCGGCCACGCGCTTGGTCTCGGCGCGCACGACGGCGAGGTCGGTCGCCGAGGCGAGCCGGCGGCTCGCCTCCTCGACGAGACGCCGGAAGTCGTAGGCCGCGCGGAACAGCACGCGGTCGACCGCCGACTGGATGCGGTCGCGCAGCGGCAGGAGCCCCGCCACCGCGAACGCCGAGAAGAGCAGCGCGGTCGTCCAGCGCGTGGCGCCGAGGCCGTCGCGCAGCCATCCCTCGAGCGCCGCCATCATCCCCGCGTAGGCGAGCGCGACGAGGCCGGTCAGGATCGCGTAGGCGACCGAGCGGCGCAGGATCGAGTCCACCTGGAGCAGGTCGCGACCCAGGACGGCGTAGGCCACCGAGATCGGGAAGAAGAGACCGCTCCAGGTCATCAGGTTCTCGGACGACGCGCCGGCGCCGAGCGCCGCGCCGAGCGCGAGTGCCACCTGCGGTGCCAGCGCCGCCAGCGAGCCGAGCGCCACCACCTTGACCCGCTGGCGCGCGGCGAAGCTCGGCGGGCGCAGGAACGCCTCGAGCTGGGAGCCGATGAGGACCACGAGCGACACGCCGAAGGCGCCGATCGCGGCGCGGTGGAGGGCGACGTAGCCGGAGGGGTTCGCCAGGACGAGCTGGGCCCCGCCCGCGAACAGCGCCGCGCTGCCGTGGAGCGCGGCGAAGAGCAGGCGCCGGTGGCGGCGCCACAGCGGGCGCGGGTAGGGGAGCACCAGCGCCATGTGCAGGACGCCCGCGAAGAGCATCGCCTCGAGCGCCACGTGGAGGCGGAACAGCCGCCAGGGGCCGTAGAGATCGCAGGCGGTGAGCGCGTACATGCCCACGACCCAGAGCGCGATCGCGCTGCCGGTGGCCGCCTCGTCGCGGCCCAGGATGCGGATCGCGAGCGCGAGGCCGGTGAGCGCCACGCCACAGAACAGGAAGGTCCCGAAGAGCAGCAGGTAGTCGACGCCGCCGAAGCGGCGCGTCTCGATCCTTCGCTCGATCTCGGCCCCACCGAGCCGCAGCCGCCAGACGACCGCGCTCCCGGGCGGCAGGGCCTCGACCCGGTCGCGCAGCGCGGGCGCGCTCGCGACCGGCACGCCGTCCATGGCGACCACCTCGTGCTGGTAGATCTCGCCCCCGGCGACGCCCGGCCACGAGGCGAGCCCGGCCGACGCCACCACGCGGTTGCCGAGCACCAGGAAGCCCGGGAAGGGCCGGCCGATCCAGCCGCTCGACTCGTAGGCGACGAGCGCGGTGACGGCCGCCGCCAGGAGCGCGGCGGCGAGCAGCAGCGGATCGCGGAAGCGGGCCATCCCCGGCTCGTTTCGGCGGGCCCCGGCCCGTCCTCAAGCCGTCCTCGAGCCGTTCTCGAGCGAGCTGGGGACGGGCTCCGGACGCCGCGCCGGAGCGCGGGCACCTCAGCGCTTCCGGAAGCTCCCCGACAGGACCTTCTTGCGCAGCCGGATCGACTTCGGGGTGATCTCGAGCAGCTCGTCCTCGGCGATCCAGCCGAGCGCGGTCTCGATCGTGAGCTGGCGCGGCGGGACGAGGACGATGTTCTCGTCCTTCCCGGCCGCGCGGATGTTGGTGAGCTTCTTGGCGCGCCCGACGTGCACGTTCATGTCGCCCGGGCGGCGGCTCTCGCCGACGATCATGCCCTCGTAGCAGGCGGCGCCGGGGCCGACGAAGAGGTCGGCCCGCTCCTGGATCTTCCAGAGCGCGTAGGCGGTGGTGTCACCGGCCTCGGTGGCGACGATCGCGCCGTTCTGGCGGGTCGGCAGGTCGCCGCTCCAGGGCTCGTAGCCGCGCACGGTGCGGTGCAGGATGCCCTCGCCGCGCGTGTCGGAGAGGAACTCGCTGCGGTAGCCGAACAGGCCCCGGCTGGGTGCCACGAAGGTGAGCACGCTGGTGCCGCTGCGCTGCTCCATCGCGGTGAGCCGCGCGCGCCGCTGCGAGAGCTTCTCCATGACCGCGCCCGAGCTGCCCTCGGGCACCTCCGCCACCACGTCCTCCACCGGCTCGCTGCGCACCCCGTCGACGTCGGCGGTGATGATCTCGGGGCGCGAGACCGAGAACTCGTAGCCCTCGCGGCGCATGGTCTCGATCAGGACGCCGATCTGCATCTCGCCGCGCCCGGCGACCTCGAAGACCTCCGGGCTCTCGGTCGGCTCGACCCGGATCGAGACGTTGCCGAGCGCCTCGCGCCGCAGCCGCTCGCCGATCTGCCGCGAGGTCACGTAGCGGCCCTCGCGGCCCGCGAGCGGCGAGTTGTTCACCGAGAAGCGCACCCGCACGGTGGGCGGGTCCACGGTGACGCGCGGGAGCGCCTCGAGCGCCGCCGGGTCGCAGACGGTGTCGCCGATGTCGATCGACTCGACGCCGGCGATCACCACGAGGTCGCCGGCTGCCGCCTCCTCGATCTCGACGCGCTCGAGGCCGAGCGAGCCGAAGAGCTTGGTGACGCGGAACGAGTCCCGCGCGCCGTGCGCGCCGAGCCGGGTCACGGTCGTGCCCCGGCGCAGCCGGCCGCGGGCCACGCGGCCGATCACGAGCCGGCCCAGGAACTCGTCGTAGGCGAGCGTCATGGCCTGGAACTGGAGCGGCCCGTCGAGATCCACCTCGGGCGCCGGCGCGTGCTCGAGGATCGCCTCGAGCAGCGGGCGCAGGTCCTTGCGCGGCGCGTCGGGCGCCAGGGCCGCGCCGCCCTCCTTCGCCGACGCATACACGACCGGGAAGTCGAGCTGGCGGTCGTTCGCGCCGAGCTCGACGAGCAGGTCGAAGACCTCGTCGAGCACCTCGTCGGCGCGCTGCTCGGGGCGGTCGATCTTGTTCACCACGAGCAGCGGGCGCAGCCCGTGCTGGAGCGCCTTGCGCAGCACGAAACGGGTCTGCGGCATCACGCCCTCGACCGCGTCGACCAGCAGCAGCACCGCGTCGACCATCCCGAGCACGCGCTCCACCTCGCCGCCGAAGTCGGCGTGGCCGGGCGTGTCGACGAGGTGGATGTGGACGCCCTCGAAGCGGACCGCGGTGTTCTTGGCGTGGATCGTGATCCCGCGCTCCCGCTCCTGGTCGTTCGAGTCCATCACCCGCTCGACCGCGGCCTGCTTGGGCGGGAGCGCCCCGGTCTGGCGCAGCAGGCCGTCGAGCAGGGTCGTCTTGCCGTGATCGACGTGGGCGATGATCGCCAGGTTGCGGACGTCCTTGCGGGGAGCCCTCCGGGTCATCGCCGCGGAGCCCTCTCGGTCGTGTGCGGAGCGCTCTGGATCATGTGCGGAGGCCTCTGGGTCGTCGCTGCGGAGCTGTCCGGGTCGTCGCCGCGGAGCCCTCTGGGTCATCGGGAGCCTTCCTGCGGGCGCGCAGGCTAGCCGTTCCGACGCGCTCCTGCCCGGCCCCGAGTGCCCTACCACCGCGTGCGTACGGCCTCGCGAGGCGCCCGATCCGCCGCGACCTCGTCGCTCGATCGG
The DNA here is from genome assembly GCA_035063765.1 of Deltaproteobacteria bacterium. Lineage (NCBI taxonomy): Bacteria > Pseudomonadati > Myxococcota > Myxococcia > Deltaproteobacteria bacterium. Next base: position 182,074 of record JAPSFT010000007.1, on the reverse strand, counting down.
GGCGGAACCTCCCGGACGGCGCCGGGCACCGGAGCTACCCGCCGGCCATGCGCGCCTGCGCGTCCGCGATCACGCCCCGCACCTGCTCGGTCAGCTCCTTCGCGGACATCCCCTCGAAGCGCTCGGGCGGGATCGGCTCGAGCACCGTGACCGTGATCGGGTGTCGGCCCTGGAGCACGTAGCCCCGCTTCGGGAGCGCGTTCGAGGTGCCGGCCAGCACGATCGGCAGGATCGGGCGGCAGGTCTTCAGCGCGAGCTCGAAGGCGCCGGGCTTGAAGGCCTTCAGCTCGCCGGTCAGCGAGCGGGTGCCTTCCGGGAACATCAGGATCGGGTTTCCCTCGGCCAGCGTCTTCTCGCAGGCCGCCATCATCTGGACCACGCTCGCCCGGTCGCCGCGCCGGAGCGGGATGTAGCGGTTGAGCCGCATGTTCCAGCCGATGAAGGGGATCCGGAAGTTCTCGATCTTCGACACCCACTTGAAGTGCCGGAACAGCCGGAAGAGCACCAGGATGTCGAGCAGCGAGAGGTGGTTCGCCACCATCACGTAGGTCTCGCCGGCGCGGATCCGCTCGCGCCCGTGGACCGTGACCGGCCAGAGCGGGTTCACCCAGGTGTAGAGCGAGGCCCAGAAGCAGGTGAAGCGGTGCAGGGCGACGAGGCGGCGGTCGAAGGGTGCCGTCAGGGCCCAGAGCGCGACGGCGGCCGGGAACAGCGCGACCGAGCTCACGACGAGGAAGGCCCAGAACAGGGTCGAGTAGAGGCGGCGCAGCAGCATGCGCGCGCAGTGTACCGCGGGCGCTGCGCTCCTCAGTGAGGCCGCGAGAGCGTCTTCCAGACCTCGTGCCAGGCCCACTCGGCCATCCGGGCCGCGCCGGCCGGCGTCTCCCCGAGGCCGACGATCAGGCGGCTCTTCGTCCCCGGCGTCGCCGGGGTACGCACCAGCGCGGCCCAGCGCGGGCTTCCGTCCGCGCGCGCCGGCTGGCGGACGAGGGCGCCGCCCACCGAGCGCACCCAGCGCCTGGCTTCGTCGGCCGTCATCGCGGGCGGCGCACTCGCGCCGGCGCTCGAGTCGGAACGATCGCTCGCCATGCCGGTGGGTGGGGAGGAGGCCCGGCGCGGTGTCAGGAGGGCCGGCTCAGGGGGCGGCCGGCTCCGTCCAGCCGAGCGCCGCCACGATCGCGTGGAAGACGTAGCTCTGCTCCTGGACCCCGCGGAACAGCTCGGCCCCGGGCCCGCCGGCGTAGATCGGGACGTCCTCGCCGCCGTGGGTCTCGTTGCGGGCCGGGACGGTGGCCTCCTGGAGGTAGTCGGGATCGGCGGTGTCGACCCCGGTCAGGTCGGGCCGGCCGCGGGTGATGCCGCGGTAGCCGGTCGGCAGGTGCGGGAAGCGCTTCGGCCCCTCGGGCTGCTCCGGGCTCGTGCCGGTGTAGCCCGGGCCGTTCGCGTAGGAGAGCGTCGTGAAGGGGCGTCCCACCGCGTCGCGCAGGTAGCGCGTCGCCGCCTCGCCGTGCTCGTCGAGCGAGACCACCTTGCCCAGGATGTCGTTGCCCCGGTGCGGGTAGCCCGCGATCGTGAGCACGTGGCTGTGGTCGGCGGTCACGACCACGAGCGTGTCGCGCGGATCGGTCGCCGCGAGTGCGGCGCGCACCGCGTTCGACAGCTCGATCGTGTCGGTGAGGGCGCGGTAGGCGTTGCCGAGGTGGTGGGCCTGGTCGATGCGCCCGCCCTCCACCAACAGCACGAAGCCGCGCGGGTTGCGGCGCAGGAGCTCGATCGCCTTCACGGTCATCTCGGTGAGCGAGGGCTCGCCGCCGACGTCGCGGGCGCGGTCGGCCTCGAAGGCGAGGTGCGAGGACTCGAAGAGGCCCAGGACGGGCCCGACGCGCGCGGGATCGACCGCGCGGAGCTGGTCGCGGTTCCAGACGAAGACGCCGTCCGGGTGGCGGGCCTGCCAGGCCGCGATCAGGTCGCGCCCGTCGCCGCGCGCGCCGCGCAGCTCGGGCCGCTCGGGGTCGAGCTGGGTACGGCGCAGGAACTGCGCGCGGCCGCCACCGAACGCGACGTCGAGGCCGTCGCCCAGCGAGAACGCCGCGAGCTGGCGGGCGAGATCGGGAAAGCCGGCCTCGCGCGCCTCGAGCGGGAGCGTGGTGTCGTCCTCCCAGTCGCGGTGGGGCACGTGCCCGTAGGCGGCGGCCGGGGTTGCGTGCGTGATGCGCGTGGTGGTGACCACGCCCGTCGCGAGCCCGCGCGCCTCGGCCTCCTCGAAGAGCGTGGGGCGGCGGCTCGCGGCGACGCTGCGCCAGTCGCCAGGCACGACCCGCTCGTCGACGCCGATCGCGTAGGCCTTGGTCTTGACGCCGGTGGTCATCGCGGTGGCCGTGCACGCCGAGTCCGCGACCTGGAGGTTCGTGCAGTAGGTCTTGGCCAGCGCCAGGTAGGGAAGCTCCTCGAAGGCGAGCCGGTTCTCCTCGCCGCCCTCGCCGCGCCGCTGGCCCTCGAGGATCCGCGCCGCCGTGATGGTCGGGATCCCCATGCCGTCGCCGATGAAGAGGATCACGTTGCGCGCCTTCCCGCCGGGCGGCACCTGGGTGCGCGCGCGCGCGACGGCCGCCTGGCCGCGCGCCGTCCAGTCGTCGACGGGTGCGGGTGCCGGTACGGGACGGGCACAGGCCGCGAGCGCGAGAACGGCGCCAGCCACGACGACGACACGGACGACGACGAGACGGACGCACACGCCGATCGGCTCCTCCGCGGGGCGGGGCGGCACAGCATACCGCGCCGCGCGATCGGCTCGGGTGATCCCGTGGAGCGATCTCCGCGCTCGCGCACCGCCGGCGGCCTGCTGGTGCTCGTCGCCTCGGCGCGCCGGATCGGCGGGGCGGAATCGACGCACTTTTGCGTCGTCATCGCACGCGGGTCGTGGCGGGCCTTCGCTCGTTGCCGCGCCCCGGGGCGGGCCGGGGCCGCCCGCGCGGTCGGCTTCCCGACCGCGGCCGCCGCCGCGGGTGGGTCTCGCTCGTCCCGGCGGGGGCCGTTGCTCTCGCGGCCGCCTGGCCTCGCCTGGACCCCGTTGGCGCTGCGCGCGCTCGCGACCGGGCTCCTCGCGGTCCACGAGGGGCTCGCGTGCGGGGCGGGCGGAGCGCCGGAACGAGCCCGCGGAATCGCGGTTCTCAAGGACTCGGCCTGCACTTCCGATCGACTCCTGCGAGGCCGCAGGCAGAGGAAGAGCATCGATGGGCGTGAAGGGCAGTGCGATCGAGTCGGTCGTCGCGGACGTGAAGCGGCTCGTCGGGCAGGGCCGGATCCCTCCCGAGGCGCTCGAGGCCCGGCTGCCCGGCTCGGACCTCCAGCTCCTCGAGAGCAAGATCGTCGCGGCCCTCTGGTATCCCTACGGCTCCTACGGGCGGCTCATGGAGCTGCTCTTCGAGGTCGAGGGCCGGCGCAGCACCGAGTACCTGGTCGAGCGCGGCCGGCTCGCGGCCGAGCGGGTGCGCGCGAGCGGGCTCTACGCCCAGCTCAAGGGGAACTGGGCGAACTGGGGCGACCGCGTCGGCACGATCCTGGCGACCCTGGGGCCTGCGATGTACCGGGACACCCAGTGGCGCTGCGAGATCACGAGCGTCGCCGAGCGCGCGGTCGTGTTCCGGCTCGAGGTCGACTGCCCGCCCGAGTTCCCGGACATCTGCCGCTGGCCCACCCAGGGCTTCATCGGCTACGTCGCAAGCCTCTACGCCGGCGACCACAAGGTGCGCATGACGAGCGAGCGCGTGTCGCCCGAGCGCATGGTCTTCATCGGCGACACCCGCTGAGGCGCCGCGCGCGCCCGAGCGGCTCCGGCGGAACGGGGCGGGCCGGCGATCGGCGGCTACAATCGCCGCCCGCAGCGCCCCCCGAACCCCCATCCGCGCGGAGGACCCCATGCCCCTCGATCCCAAGGCCGTCGGCCTGGAAGGCACCCCCACCGAGCGCTCCTGGAGCTTCCGGGACGCCATCCTCTACGCCCTCGGCGTCGGCTGTGGGGTCGAGGAGCTCCAGTTCACGACCGAGAAGAACCAGCTCGTGCTCCCCACCTACGCGGTGATCGTCGGGATGGGCGGGATCCCCTTCGACAAGATCGGCACCTTCAACTTCGCGATGCTGGTGCACGGCGAGCAGGCCATCGAGGTGTTCGGCGCGATCCCGCCGAACGGCAAGGTGCGCACCACCGGCAAGGTCGCCTCGATCTACGACAAGGGGAAGGCGGGGCTCGTCACCTTCGAGTGCGAGTCGAAGGACGCCGAGACCGGCGAGCTGCGCTTTCGCAACCGCATGACGGCCTTCATCCGTGGCGCCGGCGGCTTCGGCGGCGACCCCGGCCCGAAGGCGGAGCCCTTCGCGGTGCCGGCGCGCAAGCCGGACCACGAGGTCAGCTACCAGACCCGGCCGGACCAGGCCCTGATCTACCGGCTCTCGGGCGACATGAACCCGCTGCACTCGGATCCGGAGCTCGCGAAGTCGGTGGGCTTCCCGAAGCCGATCCTGCACGGGCTGTGCACCTACGGCTTCACGGGCCGGGCGCTGCTCGAGGCGCTGTGCAAGAACGACCCGGCGCGCTTCCGCTCGATGGAGGGGCGCTTCTCGAAGCCGGTCTTCCCCGGCGAGGCGGTGACGGTGCGGATCTGGGTCGACGGCCAGAGCGCGGTCTTCCAGACCGTGAACCCCTCCGGCGACGTCGTCCTCGACCAGGGCCGCTTCGGCTTCGCAGGCTAGGCAAACCGGGGGGCGCGGCTTGCCGGACCTGCGTCCCTGACGGGATGCGAGCTGCGCAAGACCACGTCCCCTTCCCGGCGATGGACCATCCCCAGCAACGGACGATCGCGCGGGAGGTCGCGCGGCGGCGCACCTTCGCGATCATCTCGCACCCGGACGCCGGCAAGACCACGCTCACCGAGAAGCTCCTGCTCTACGGTGGCGCGGTGCGCGAGGCCGGCGCGGTACGCGCGCAGAAGGCCGCCCGCCACGCCACCAGCGACTGGCTCGAGCTCGAGAAGCAACGCGGGATCTCGGTGTCGTCGTCGGTGCTGCACTTCGAGCATCACGGCTTCCGCGTGAACCTGCTCGACACGCCCGGCCACCGCGACTTCAGCGAGGACACCTACCGCACGCTGGTGGCCGCCGACTCCGCGGTGATGCTGATCGACGCCGCCAAGGGCGTCGAGGCCCAGACGCGCAAGCTCTTCGAGGTGTGCCGGCTGCGCCGGATCCCGATCTTCACCTTCGTCAACAAGATGGACCGCGACGGGCGCGAGCCGCTCGCGCTGATCGGCGAGATCGAGGAGGTGCTCGGGATCGACGCGGTGCCGCTCTGCTGGCCGATCGGCGCGGGCCGCGACTTCCGTGGCGTGTACGACCGGCAGGCACGGGCGGCGCTGCTCTTCTCGGGCGGCCACCACGGGACCCTCCAGGTGGACGAGCGGCGCGTGGCCGGCGAGCCCGAGACGCCGGCCCTGCGCGAGGCGCTCGGCCCCTTCGCGGGCACCGTCGCCGACGCCCTCGCGCTGCTCGACGGCGCCGGTGCCGCCTTCGACCGCGCCGCCGTCGCGGCGGGCCGCCAGACCCCTGTCTTCTTCGGCAGCGCGCTCACCAACTACGGCGTGCTGCCCTTCCTCGACCGCTTCCTCGAGCTGGCGCCGCCGCCCGGCCCGCGCACCTCGACGCGCGGCCGGATCGACCCGGTGGCGCACCCCTTCAGCGGCTTCGTGTTCAAGATCCAGGCGAACATGGATCCCGACCACCGCGACCGGGTGGCGTTCGTGCGGATCTGCTCGGGCCGCTTCGAGCGCGGCGCGACGACCGTGCACGCGCGCACCGGCAAGCCCGTGCGCCTCACCCGCTCGACGCTCGTGATGGCGCAGGAGCGCGAGCAGGTGGACGAGGCCTTCCCCGGCGACGTCGTCGGGCTCTTCGACCCGGGCAGCTTCCGGATCGGCGACACCCTCTGCGACGAGGGCGACTTCTCGTACGACGGGATCCCGAGCTTCTCGCCCGAGCACTTCGCGCGCGTCGAGGTCGCCGAGGTGATGAAGCGCAAGGCGCTCGCGAAGGGGCTCGAGCAGCTCGCGCAGGAGGGCGTGGTCCAGCTCTTCGCCGAGCCCGGCTCGGGCAGCTCGGCGCCGATCCTGGGTGCCGTCGGGCCGCTCCAGTTCGAGGTGCTCCAACACCGGCTCGCGACGGAGTACCGGGTGGCGCTCCAGCTGACGCCGCTCCCCTGGACCCTCGCGCGCTGGCCGCGCGCAGGCTTCGACCCGGAGGCCTTCCGCTTCTCGGACTCGGTGCGGGTGGTGGAGGACCGTGACGGCAGCCCGGTGCTGCTCTTCCGCTCGCCCTGGAACCTCCAGGTCACGCGTGACAAGTACCCCGCGCTGGTGCTCGCGGAGACGGGGGACGGCACCCGACGCCCCGGCGCGGAGGGCTGAACGCCCGCCCGGTGACGTCCGGCGGATCCGCCGAGGCGCGCTCGCTACGGCCGTCTTCGCGGCTTCCTGGCGGGCCCGAGCCGCAGGCCCGAGCGCGCCGGAGGGTCGCTCGCGATCATCGATTCGGCCGACGCCTCGTCGACCGGGTCCGGGAAGGCGGCCGGCTCCCGCTCCTCCTCGGCGGGCGTCCCGCGCGTCGGCCGTGTCGGGTGGCGCTGCTCTCTGGTCCTCGGCGTCTGCATGATCTCCTCCCTGCGCCCCGGGGATGCACGGGGCGTACCACGCACGGCGGAGGCGTTGCGGCGCGCGGGGCGCAAGAGGCTCGGAAGGATGTAGAAAGCTCGGACCGGGAGCCGGCTGCACCAGGTACGGGCCCGATCTATGTTGCGTGCTCCCCCCCCGGAGGTCGAGCACATGAAGATCGGGATCGGCAGCCTCCTCGTCGGCAACCCCGAGACCACGCTCGACGCCCTCGTCGGCGAGGTGCGGCAGGCCGAGAGCGACGGCTTCGCGTTCTTCTCGCTGCCCAACATCTTCGGGTTCGACGCGATCTCGGTCCTGACCCTCGCCGGGCGCGAGACGCGCCGCATCGAGCTCGCGACCGGTGTCACGCCCACCCCTCCGCGCCATCCCTTCGCGATCGCGCAGCAGGCGCTGACGGCGCAGGCGGCCTGTGGCGGGCGCTTCGTGCTCGGCATCGGGCTCTCGCACAAGGTCGTGATCGAGAACATGCTCGGGCTCTCCTACGCCCACCCCGCCCGGCAGATGCGCGAGTACCTCGAGGTCCTGATGCCGCTCGTACAGGGCAAGCCGGCCGCGTTCTCGGGCGAGCTCTACCGGGTCCAGGGCGCGCTCCAGGTGAAGGGCGGCGCACCGGTGCCGGTCGTGGTCGCCGCGCTCGGCCCGAAGCTGCTCGCGCTCGCCGGCCGGCTCGCCGACGGCACCGCCACCTGGATGACGGGCCTGCGTACCCTGGCCGATCACACCGTGCCGACGATCCGCCGTGCCGCCCGCGACGCGGGGCGGGGCGAGCCGCGCATCGTCGCCGCGCTCCCGATCGCGATCACGGGCGACCCGGCCGGGGCGCGTGCGGCCGCGAGCCAGGTGTTCGCGATCTACGGGCAGCTTCCGAGCTATCGCGCGATGCTGGACCGCGAGGGCGCCGCGAGCCCCGGCGACGTGGCCCTGGTCGGCGACGAGGCGGCCGTGCGCGCGGGCCTCGCCCGGCTGCGCGAGGCCGGGGTCACGCACTTCGCAGCCAGCCTCTTCCCTGCCGACGGCGGCGCCGTCGCGCGCACCCGCGCCTTCCTGCGCGCCGAGCTTCCCTCGTAGCAGGAGCGAGGGGCGCGGCGGGGAGCCGGGGGACGGGCAACCCCGCCGCGCAGGGCCCGGAGGCGGGGACCCCGGGCGCTCGCCCCGGCGCCGGCGCGCGCTGTCGCTGCACGCGGGCAGCGCCGGGGTCGACCCGATCCCTTTGCAGCGCCCATGCCAGGTGTCACGACACTCGGGGATCCCGGTGGCACGATTGCTGCTCGGGAACCCCGCGGACGTCCGGTCCGGCCGGAGCCCCGGAAGGACGCGCGCGAAAGGGCCGGACGGTCGGGCGGATCGCAGAGACGCTGAAAACTCTACAATCCGCCTCATCGGCGAGGAAAGGAAATGAGCCCCGAGAGCCAGCTGGCGGTGGCCGCCCTCGTCTCCATCCTGCTCTTCGCCTCGGGGGCGGTCTCGAGCCGGCTGTGGATGCACCGCCGGAGCGGCCGCGCCGGCGGAGCCGGCCGCGGCATCGACGTCGCCGGGGACGCGGACGACCTGGCGGCCCTGCGCCGCGAGGTGGACGCCGTCCGCAGCGAGCTCGACGAGATCCACTCCTCGGTCTCCCACGACCTGCGCTCGCCGATCGGCGCCGCCCTGAACTTCCTCACGGTGTTCGAGGAGGACCACGGCGCCCGGCTCGACGCCGACGGGCGGGCGATCCTCGCGCGCGTCCGCCGCAGCGCGAACGCCGCCCTGACCCTGCTCGACGGCCTGGCGCGTCTTGCGCGGGTCGGGCGCCGGCCGCTCGAGAGGCAGCTCGTGGACGTGGACGCCCTGGTGCGCGCCTCGTTCGCGGCGGCCCTGCCCGCCGGGCGCGCCGTCGAGCTCCTGGTGGCGGGCCCGCTTCCGCCGGTGGTCGCCGACCCCATCCTGCTGCAGACCGCCTTCGAGGAGCTGCTCGCGAACGCGCTCCAGTTCACCCGGAGCCGCGAGAAGGCGCGCATCACGGTCGGGGCGCGGACCAGCCAGGACGGCGTCGAGTACTGGGTGGCCGACGACGGGATCGGCTTCGACCCGCGCTTTGCGAGCAAGCTCTTCCACGTCTTCGAGCGCCTGCACCCGCGCGAGGAGTTCGCCGGAGCCGGCGCCGGGCTCGCCGTGGTGCGGCGTGTCGCGGAGCGCCACGGCGGGCGCGTGTGCGCCGAGGCCGAGCTCGAGCGCGGCGCGACGATCCGGCTCTTGCTCCCTGCGCCCGCCACGGGGGCCGGGCCGTGAGCCGCCCGCTGCTGCTGCTGGTCGACGACGACGCCGACGACGTGACGATCGCGCTGCGCGCGATCGGCCGCGCCGGCCTGCCCGTCGAGGTGGAGACCTGCAGCAACGGCCGCGAGGCGCTCGAAGCGCTGCACCTGTCGGAGGGCGGCGGCGAGCCGCTGCGACCCCAGGTGATCTTCCTCGACCTTCGCATGCCACAGGTCGACGGCTTCGAGGTGCTGCGCCGCCTGCGCGACGCACCGCGCACGCGCGGCATCCCGGTGGTGGTGATCTCGTCCTCGCAGCAGCCGGAGGACGTGCGGCGCAGCTACGAGCTCGGGGCCAACAGCTACCTCGTGAAGCGCATCGACCCGCGCGCGCCGGGGGCCTGGCTCGCCGAGGCGGCGCGCTACTGGATGCTGCTCAACCAGCACCCGGAGTGAGGGACGGGCCATGGACGCGATCAAGGCACTGCTCGTCGACGACGAGCCGGACTTCCGCGAGAGCCTGGCGCTGCTCGTGAAGCGCGAGGGCTTCGCCGTCGAGGAGGCGGACTCCCTCGCGGGCGCGCGGGCGCGGCTCGCCGAAGGGCCGGTGGACGTGGTCCTGATCGACCTCGGCCTGCCGGACGGCGACGGGCTCGAGCTGGTGCGCGACGAGGAGTACGCCGGCGCGGCCTTCGTGGTGATCACGGGGCACGCGAGCGTCGACTCGGCGGTGAGCGCGCTGCGCGAGGGCGCGGCCGACTACCTGAGCAAGCCGGTCGACCGCGCGCGCCTCGCGAGCGTGCTCGCCCACGTCGCGCGCCAGCGCGCCCTGCACGCCGAGGTGTCGACCCTGCGCGGGGAGCTGCGCGCGATGGGCCGCTTCGGGGCGCTGATCGGCCGCTCGGCGCCGATGCAGCAGGTCTACGACCTGATCGCGCGGGTGGCGCCGACCCAGGCGAGCGTGTTCGTGACCGGCGAGAGCGGCACCGGCAAGGAGCTGGTGGCCGAGACCGTGCACGCGATGAGCAAGCGGCGCGACGGCCCCTTCGTGGCCGTGAACTGCGGCGCCATCTCCCCGACCCTGATCGAGAGCGAGCTCTTCGGCCACGAGCGCGGCAGCTTCACCGGCGCCGACCGCCGGCGCCGCGGCTACTTCGAGCAGGCCGGCGGCGGCACCCTGCTGCTCGACGAGATCACCGAGATGCCGATCGAGCTGCAGGTGAAGCTGCTGCGCGTGCTCGAGAGCGGCGGCCTCACGCGGGTCGGCTCCAGCGAGGTGCTGCCGGTCGACGTACGCGTGATCGCCGCCTCCAACCGCGACCCGCAGAAGGCGGTGCAGGAGGGGATCCTGCGCGAGGACCTCCTGTACCGGCTGTGCGTGTTCCCGATCCACCTGCCGCGGCTGCGCGAGCGCGGCGACGACATCGAGGTGCTCGCCCAGCACTTCCTCGCGCTGGTGAACCGCAAGGAGGGGTCGGCCAAGCGCTGGGACGACGCCGCGCTCGCCCGGCTGCGCGAGTACGAGTGGCCGGGCAACGTGCGCGAGCTGCGCAACGCGGTGGAGCGGGCGGCGATCCTGGCCGACTCGTCGATCCGGCCGGAGGACCTGCCGCCCGGACCGCGGGCGGGCTACGGCGCGGCGGCGGCGAGGCCGGCGCCGTCGGAGGGGGACGGTACGGTCCTGCGCATCGAGGTCGGCGAGCCCATCGCCGCGGCCGAGCGCCGGCTCATCCTCGCCACGCTCGAGCAGCTCCACGGCGACAAGAAGCGCGCCGCCGAGCTGCTCGGGATCAGCCTGAAGACGCTCTACAACCGGCTCGCGGTGTACGCGGCGGCGCAGTCCGGCAAGCCCTGAGCCGGCGTCCTCTCAGCCGATCCGGCGGTGGACCAGGACGCGGCTGCCGCCGGCGAAGAAGATCTGCACCTTGTTGGCGCCCACCAGGCGCTCGACGACGCCGGGCCCGAAGGCGGGGTGCTCGACGCGGTCCCCGGGTGCGTAGCTCTCGTTGGCCTCGTAGGGGCGCGGGGGGCGATCCGGATCGGCGGCGACGAGGGGACGCGCGGCGACGGGCTTGCGAGCGGACGCGTCCACGAGGCCGGTCCGGCGGTGCGGGCGCGGCCGGGCGCCCTCGCCCGAGCGCAACCGGTGGCGCTTGTGGCACTCGCCGCACTCCACCTGCGCGATGCGGCCGTCGACCATCGCGATCACGACGTGCCAGGTCTTGCCGCAGCGGCCGCACTCGGCCTCGATGTCGGCCCCTACGCTCATGCCGCGCCTCACCCACCCGACCGCCCGTCGGGGCGGCGCCGCATCCTAGCCGCCCACCCGGCCAAGGGGTAGAGTGCGCCCCGACTCCACACCGCGAACCGGGGAGCGATCGTTGTCCGACGAGCCGCTGATCGCCGTCTTCGTCGATTTCGAGAACCTGGCGCTCGGTGCGCGCGGCATGAAGGGCGGGCGCTTCCAGATCGACCTCGTGCTCAAGCGGCTGCTCGAGAAGGGCCGGATCGTCTACAAGCGCGCCTACTGCGACTGGAGCCGCTACCGCGAGCACGTGCGCGAGTTCCACGGCCAGGGCGTCGAGCTGGTGGACATCCCCCAGACCCGCCAGAGCGGCAAGAACAGCGCCGACATCCGGATGGTCGTGGACGCGATCGACCTCTGCTACGCGAAGGGCCACATCGACGTCTTCGCGCTGCTCTCGGGCGACAGCGACTTCTCGCCGCTCGTCTACAAGCTCAAGGAGAACGAGAAGCGCGTGATCGGCTGCGGCGTCCGCAACTCCACCTCCGAGCTGCTGGTGGCGAGCTGCGACGAGTTCCTCTTCTACGACGACCTCCTGAAGGCGCAGACCGAGCGTCCGGCGCGCAAGCGCACCCGCGAGCGCGAGGGCCAGGCGGCCGATCCCGCCCTCGACCGCCTGGTCGAGATCGTGCGCTCGCTCGAGCAGGACTACGACCCGATCTGGGGCTCGATCGTGAAGCAGACCATGCGCCGCGTGGATCCCGGCTTCAACGAGGCCCAGTCCGGCTACCGCTCCTTCGGGGAGCTGCTCCAGGCCGCCGAGAGCAAGGGCCTGATCCACCTCGACTACGACCCGAGCCGCGGCAACTACAAGGTGCGCCTGGCGGCGGTCTAGCCGCCGAGGATCGCCTGGTACACCGCGCGGATCGCCTCGGTGTGGCGGGCGTAGTCGCGCAGGAGCGCGCTGCGGGCGCTGGCCTCGCGCGCACCCTCGGCGTAGCCGAGCCGGCGCGCGACCGTGTCGAGCTGGGAGCTGCCGGCGTCGAGCTCCGAGATCGAACGGTTCTCGACGATCCGCAGCCGCGCCGCCAGGCGCTGCAGGAAGTCCCAGCCCTGCGCGAGCGCCTCGGCCTGCGCGGGGGGCAGCAGGCCGCGCGCCGCGAGCCGCTCGAGCAGCACCTCGGTGCGCTCGACGTCGTGCAGCGCAGGCGCCCCGGCGCCGTGCTGGAGCTGGAGGAGCTGCACCACCGTCTCGACGTCGAGCAGGCCGCCGCGCCCGCGCTTCAGGTCGCGGTGCCCGCGTGACTCGGCGGCGAGCTCCGCCTCCATGCGCACGCGGATGCGGTGGACCTCGGCGGCGGCGCCGGGCCCGAGGGGCCGGGCCAGCACCTCGCGGCGCAGCGCCTCGAAGCGCCCGGCGGCGCCCGGATCGCCGGCGACGGGCCGTGCGCGCAGCAGCGCCTGCCGCTCCCAGAGCTGCGCCTCGCCCGCGTGGTAGGCCGCCATGCCCGCGAGCGAGGTCACGAGCGCGCCCTGGTGGCCGGAGGGCCGCAGGCGCGAGTCGATCTCGTAGCAGGCGCCCTCGGCGGTCGGCGTCTCGAGTGCCGAGATGAGCCGCTGCGCGACGCGCACGCAGTGCTCCTGGGCGGCGAGCGGCTCGCCCTCGTGCCCGGGCGGCAGGTCGTAGAGGAAGATCAGGTCGAGGTCGCTGCCATAGGAGAGCTCGCGGCTCGCGAGCTTCCCCATCCCGACCACGAGGAAGCGCGCCGCGGCAGCGCCGGGCCCCGGCGGCCGCACGCGCGCGACCTCGCGCGCGGCGACCTCGAGCGCGGCCTCGAGCGTGACCTCGGCCACCTCCGTGAGCGCGCGCTCGCACGCGGCGCGTGCCACGCGCCCGTCGAGGTCGAGGAGCCCCACGTTCATCACCTGGCGGTGGACGAAGAGGCGCAGCGCCTCGAGCTCCGACTCGTAGTCGGCCGGCCGCCCGGCCGCCGCGGCGCGCTCGCGGCGCAGGGCGGCCAGGTCCCCGCGCAGGTGCGCGCGGTCGAGCAGCAGCACGTCGGGGTCCGCGAAGAGCGGCTCGATCAGCCGGGGATGGCTCGCGAGGGTGTTCGAGAGCCAGCGCGAGCCCGCGAAGAGCGCCGCGAGGCGCCCCACCAGCTCGGGCCGGTCGAGCAGCAACTCGTAGTAGAAGCGGCGCGCGCCCACGCCCTCGACGAAGCGGTCGAGGTTGGTCATCGCGAGCGCGGGGTCCGGCGAGGCGGCGATCTCGCGCGCAAAGGCGCGCGCGAGCGACTCCATCATCGGGCGCGTCGCGGGCGCGCTGGCGAGCGCCGGCTGGTGGCGCAGGAAGAGCTGTACCACCTCGTCGGCCTCGCTCTCGGCCCGGAAGCGAGCCGCGAATCCGAGCACCTGCTCGCGGCGCGCCTCGAGCTCGGCGGCGAGGCGCGCGACGCCGTCCGCTTCGAGATGGCCCATGGCGCGAGCCAGCCGGCGCAGCGCCTCGGGCTGCTGCGGCACGCGGTGCACCTGCTGCTCGTCCTCCATCTGGAGGCGGTTCTCGAGCCGGCGCAGGAAGCGGTAGGCGTCGAGCAGGGCCTCCGCCTCCTCCGCCGGCAGGACGCGGACCTCGGCGAGGCGGCGCAGGGTGCGCTGGGTGGAGCGGTCCCGGAGCTGCGGGATGCGGCCGCCGTGGAGGAGCTGGAGCGCCTGCGCCACGAATTCGACGTCGCGGATCCCGCCCGGGTCGAGCTTCACGTCGAAGCCCTGGCCGCGGGTGCCGCGCCGGCGGCCGATCTCGTCCTTCAGCGAGCGGATGCGCCCGACGCCCGCGTAGTCCATCGTCGCGTGGTAGATCATCGGCGCGACCGCCCGCACCGCGCGCCAGCCGAGCGCGAGGTCGCCCGCCACCGGGCGTGCCTTCATGAACGCCACCTTCTCCCAGTGGGCGGCGGCGGTTTCGTAGTAGGCGAGCAGCGCCTCCTCCGAGACCACCGGCGGGCCGAGCTCGCCCTCCGGCCGCAGGTCGAGGTCGATGCGGTAGAGGAAGCGCTCCGGGGTCTCGGTGGCGACGAGCGTGCCGAGCTCGCGGGTGACGCGCGTCCAGTAGTCGGCGGGGGCGAGCTCGTGGCCGCCCGTGCCGGCGGCGCCGTCGAAGACGTACACGAGATCGACGTCGGATGAGAAGTTCAGCTCCTCGCCGCCGAGCTTGCCGAGGCCGAGGACGCAGAAGCCGCCGGGAGCGGGCCCGAAGCGCGCCGCGACGCGCGCCCGGGCGAGGCGCAGCGCGGCCTCGAGCAGCGCCTCGGCGAGGGCGCTGAGCTCCGCGAGGGTCTCGCCGCTGCGTGCGAGCGGGACGAGGCCGGCGTCGGCGTCGCGGGTCACGATGCGCGCAAGGGCGCGGTACTTGCACTCGCGCAGGATCCGCGCCGCCTCGGCGTCCGGAGCGCCGGCGAGCGCCCCGGCGATCCCGGCGTCGAGCGTGTCGCGCGCGAGCGGCGCCCGCAGGTCGTCGCGGGCCAGGGCGGCGAGCCAGTCCGGATGGCGCGCGAGCCACGGGGCCAGGAAGGGCGCCACGCCGCAGCAGGCGTGGAGCACGCGCGCGAGGCCGGCCGGGTCGAGCGGAGGCCGTGCCGCCGCCGCCTCGAGCACGCGCTCGGCGAGCTTCCGCGCCCGTTCGGGGTCGGGCGCGCGCGCCAGGGCCTCGTGCAGCGCGGGATGCTCGCTGGCGGCGTTCAACGCGCGGCCGTCCCCTCGTGCCGGAACCAGAGCACGGCGAGCGGGGGCAGCGTGATCGAGATCGAGCAGGGCAGGCCGTGCCAGGGCCGGGGCACCGCGTCGGCGCCGCCCAGGTTGCCGAGGCCGCTCCCGCCGTAGAGCGGCGCGTCGCTGTTCAGGATCTCGTGCCAGCGCCCGGGTGCGGGGACGCCGAGCCGGAAGCCCTCCCGCGGCACCGGCGTGAGGTTGCAGGCGACCGCGATCGTGCCGGCTCCGGAGCGGGCGCGGCGCAGCCACGAGAGCGTGCTCTGCTCGTTGTCGTTGCAGTCGATCCAGGCGAAGCCCGCGGCGTCGCAGTCGAGCTCGTGCAGCGCCGGCTCCGCGCGATAGGTGGTGTTGAGGTCGCGGACGAAGCGCTGGAGGCCCTGGTGCGGGGCGTGGGCGAGGAGGCCCCAGTCGAGCTCGCCGTCGTGGTTCCACTCGGACCCCTGGCCGATCTCGCCGCCCATGAAGAGGAGCTTCTTGCCGGGCTGCGCCCACATCATGGCGAAGAGCGCCCGCAGGTTCGCGAAGCGCTGCCAGGCGTCGCCCGGCATCTTGGCGAGCAGGGAGCCCTTGCCGTGCACCACCTCGTCGTGGGAGAGCGGCAGCACGAAGTTCTCGCTGAAGGCGTAGAGCATCCGGAAGGTCAGCTCGTTGTGGTGGTGGCTGCGGTGGATCGGCTCGCGGCGGAAGTAGGCGAGCGTGTCGTGCATCCAGCCCATGTCCCACTTGAGCCCGAAGCCGAGCCCGCCGAGCCAGACGGGGCGCGAGACCATCGGCCAGGCGGTCGACTCCTCGGCGAAGGTCTGGACGCCGGGATGGCGGCCGTAGACCTCCTCGTTGAAGCGGCGCAGGAAGCGGATCGCGCCCAGGTTCTCGCGGCCGCCGTGTGGATTCGGGATCCACTCGCCGGGCTTGCGCGAGTAGTCGAGGTAGAGCATCGAGGCCACCGCGTCCACGCGCAGCCCGTCGGCGTGATAGGTCTCGAGCCAGTAGGTCGCGTTCGAGAGCAGGAAGCTCCGCACCTCGTGGCGGTCGTAGTTGAAGAGGAAGCTGTTCCAGTCGGGGTGGAGGCCCTGGCGCGGGTCGCCGTGCTCGTAGAGGTGCGTGCCGTCGAAGAAGCCGAGGCCGTGCTCGTCGGTCGGGAAGTGCGACGGGACCCAGTCGAGGATCACGCCGAGGCCGTTCTGGTGGAGCACGTCGACCAGGTACATCAGGTCCTGCGGCGTCCCGTAGCGGCTCGACGGCGCGAAGTAGCCGGTGGTCTGGTAGCCCCAGGAGCCGAAGAAGGGGTGCTCCATCACCGGCAGGAGCTCCACGTGCGTGAAGCCGAGCGCGCTCGCGTACTCGGCGAGCGGCCCCGCGAGCTCGCGATAGCCGAGGCTGCGCCAGCCCTCCGCCGCCACCCGCCGCCAGGAGCCGACGTGCAGCTCGTAGATCGACATCGGCGCGGTGAGCGCCTGGCGTGCGGCACGCGCCTCCATCCAATCCTTGTCGCCCCACGCGTAGTCGAGCTCCCAGACCACCGAGGCGGTGCGCGGCGGCACCTCGTGGTGGAAGGCGAAGGGATCCGCCTTGTCGACGCGGTAGCCGCGCTCGCGCGAGCGCAGGTGGTACTTGTAGACGGCGCCCGGGCCGACGCCGGCGACGAAGCCCTCCCAGATGCCGGAGCTGCCGCGCGGGCGGAGGCGGTCACGCCCGCGGTCCCAGCCGTTCCAGTCGCCGGACACGCTGACCGCCTCCGCGTTCGGCGCCCACACCGCGAAGCGCGTCCCGCGTACGCCGCCGGCGACACAGGGATGGGCGCCGAGCTTCTCGTGCAGCCGCAGGTGGCTGCCCTCGTTGAAGAGATGGAGGTCCTGGTCGCTCAGGGCCGACGGCACCGGCATGGCCCGGAGCCTGCCCCTCCGCCCCGGGAGGCGCCAGCGTCAGAGGTCGGTGGGGTCGTGGAGGAGGGGCTCGGGGACGGCCGCGCCCTCGTGTCGGGCCCGGCGCACGGCGGCGAGGAGCTGCAGCGCGCGGGGCAGGAAGAGCAGCCCGAGCAGCAGGTTCATGACGAGGAAGACGGCGTTCACGCCGAGCGCGTAGGCGATCAACTGGTCGTGGCTGCCGAACTCGGCGAAGAGCGCCGCCCACGCCACCTCGCGCGTGCCGAAGTTGCCGAGGGTCGGGATCGCGAGCGCCAGGTAGAGCAGCGGCAGGCGTGCCGCGAGCGCGATCCAGTCGATCGGGATCCCGAAGGCGCGCGACGCCAGCCCCTGGATCAGGACGTCGAAGAGCGTGAGGCCGAGGAAGCCCAGGTAGAACGGGCGCAGGTCCCGGAACGCGAAGCGCTCGAGCCAGCCGCGCAGGCCCGCGATGCCCGGGATCCGGAGCTTGCGCGAGCCCGACAGGCGCACGGCGATCGCGACCGCGAAGACCACGCCCCACAGGATCGCGGCCGTGGTCCAGGTGCCGCGATTGCCGGCCGGCCCGCCCGTGACGAAGGGCAGCGCCACGGTCATCAGCGCGAGCATCACCTGGAAGTGCACGAAGGCGGGCACCAGCGCGGCGCTGATGACGGCGTCGATGCGCCCACCCGCGAGCTGGGCGAGGCCGAGGAAGAAGGCGGCGTCGGAGGCCGGGTTGCTGACCGTGCGGATCAGCTCCGAGCCGCCCCGCACGGCGAAGACGGAGCGGGTCGGCACCTCCGACACGAAGCGGCGCAGCGCGAGCGCCTGGAGCGAGGTCCAGACCGCGAAGAACGCGAGCCGGTCGAGGCTCGCGAAGAGCAGGAACGCCGGCACGTCGGCGGCGCGCAGCGCCTCGCGCAGCTTGTGCCAGTCGGTGGCCCAGCCGAACACGTAGACGAGCAGCGCCGCCGAGACGACCCACGGCAGGACCGATCGCCAGCTCCTGCGCGCGAGGGCGGCCATCGGCCGATCATACCCGGGTCACCGGGCCTGGTCGCCGGGCCCCGCCCGCTCCCGCTTCCGCCGGGCCTGCCGCCGCTTGCCCTCGAGGCGCCGCTCCCGGGAGGCGCGGGTGGGCCGCGTCGGGCGGCGCGGGCGGGCCGGACGGAGGGCGGCGGCGAGCAGCTCCTCCATGCGCGCGAGCGCGGCCTCGAGATTGCGGCCTCGCTCGCGATGGCGGTCGCAGGCGATCCGCAGGCGGCCGTCCGCGTCGAGGCGGCCGGCGAGGCGCTCGCGTACCCGGGCGGTGCGTTGCGCGCCGAGCCAGGCCTCGGCGGCGTCGAGGTCGAGGCGCAGCTCGACCTTGGTCTCGACCTTGTTCACGTTCTGCCCGCCCGCCCCGCCGGAGCGGGCGAAGCGCTGCGCGAGCAGGCGGCGCGGCAGCACGAGCGTGCGGCCGACGCGCAGGTCGCGCAGCCCGCTCACGTCCGATCCAGGGGGCTCGCGCCGAGGGCGGCGATCGCCCGCACCAGGAGCGACACGACCGCCTCCACGTTGGCCGCGAAGGTGCGCGTGATCTCCTCCCAGGTGACCGGCGGCTCGTCCTCCTTCCACGAGTCGTAGTCGGTGGCCATGGCGACCGCCGCGTAGGGCAGGCCGGCCTCGTTCGCGAGCGCGCACTCGGGCGCGGTCGACATGTTGACGACGTCCGCGCCGAAGCTGCGGAGCATCCGCGACTCGGCCCGCGTCGAGAAGCGCGGGCCCTCGATGGTCACGACCGTGCCGCGCGGGTGGTGGCGCAGGCCGAGCGCGCGCGCGGCGGCGATCAGCCGCTCGCGCAGGCGGGCGTCGAAGGGGTCGGCCATCGGCGTGTGGACGGGCTGGCCGGGCTCGAAGCGCTCGTGGAAGCTCTGCGCCCGCCCCCGCGTCCAGTCGATGAACTGATCGAGCACGACGAGGTCGCCTCGGCCCACCTCCTGGCGCAGGCTCCCGACCGCGGTCGTGGCCAGCACGTGGGTGCAGCCGGCCGTCTTCAGGGCATGCAGGTTGGCGCGGTTGTTCACCTGCGAGGGCGGGATCGTGTGCGCGCGGCCGTGGCGCGCGAGGAGCAGGCACTCGACCCCCTCGATGCGCCCGTGCCGGAGCGGCGACGAGGGGGCGCCCCAGGGCGTGGTGACCGCCTCGTCGCGCGCGCCCGCGAGGAGCTGCGGGTCGTCGAGCCCCGAGCCGCCGATGATGCCGATGCGCGCCAAGGAGCCCCCCCTGCCTCGCGGCGGGAGCGAGTCTACGGTGACGCGGCGAGCGCTCGCCAGCGGGCGCGCGCCGCGCCGGCGCGACCGTTCCGGCGGCCGGATGCGATACCCTGCGCGCCCGCAGCGGAGCAGGGAGGAGACGGGGTGGCGATCGTCTGTGCGACGGACTTCTCGCCCGGGGCGGAGCACGGCCTGCGCACGGCGGCCGCCTTCGCGCGCGCCTGCGGCGAGCGCCTGCTGCTCGTACACGTGACCGACCTCGGCGCCCTGGCCTGGACGGGGCGCAAGCTCCAGGACGAGCTCTCGCAGGCCGCCACGGCGCGTCTCGCCGAGGTCGCCGCCGGGCTCGCGAGCGGCGGGCTCGAGGTCGAGACGCGCGCGCTCGTCGGCCGGCCCGACGAGCGCATCGGCGAGCTCGCGCGCGAGGTCTCGGCGCGGCTCCTGGTGATGGGCATCGTCGGCCATCGTCCGGGCCCGCGTTGGAGGGTCGGGAGCCTCGCCACCCGGCTGGCGCGCGCGGTGCCGGCGCCCGTCCTGCTGGCCGCCGACGCCGCGCCCTTCGAGGCCTGCGCGGGCGGCCGGCGCGCGCTGCGGGCGCTGGTGGCGGTGGACGCCTCGGCGAGCGGCGACGCCGCGGCCGCCGCGCTCGCGAGCCTGCGCCGGCTCGGTGCCTGCGACGCGCTGCTCCTCCACCTCTGCGAGCCGGCAGGTGCGGCCACCGCCCGCGCCGAGCTCGAGGCGCGTTTCGGCGCGCCGGCGGGGCCGGGGACGACCGAGATCCGCATCGAGCCGGCGGTCCGCTGGCTCGCGGACCAGATCGCGCTGGTGGCCGAGCAGGAGCGCGCCGACGTGGTCGTGGTCGGCGGCCGGCAGCGAAGCGGGCTCGAGCGGATTCGACAGGATTCGGTGTCGGAAGCCCTGCTGCGCCTGGCGCCGGCCTCGGTGCTGCGCGCGCCGGCCGGGGGCGCGTGACCGGGCCCGCCTCGCCACCGCCCTGACCCCCGCTCCCCGCTCGCGGCGGGACGACCCCTTTTACCGAAGTTTCACAGGCGCCCGCCTTCGCCGGCCTGGGCAGGCCGTATCCTGCTCGCGCTCGAACGGCCCTGCCCAGCGAGAAGGAGCACCGGGGTGACCATGCGCGAAGGGGAGACGACGAACGCCGAGCCCGTGCGGCCGCCGACCCATGCCGACGGGCTCTGGGCGAACGCCACGCTCGACCGCATCACCTACGCGCTCTACTGGGGCGTGCACGTCGCGGCGCTCGGTGTCTTCGTGACCGGCTTCACCAAGACCGCCCTCCTGCTCTTCGCCCTCACCTTCTGGGGCCGTCTGTTCGGCATCACCGCGGGCTACCACCGCTACTTCGCGCACAAGAGCTTCCGGACGAGCCGCGCCTTCCAGTTCGTGCTGGCGCTGCTCGGGACCCTGGCGACGCAGAAGGGCCCGCTCTGGTGGGCGAGCCTGCACCGCATCCACCACCGCGAGTCGGACGGCCCGCACGACGTCCACTCGCCCAAGCGCGGCTTCTGGTACTCGCACCAGGGCTGGATCTTCGACAAGCGCTGGCAGGCGACGCGCCTCGACCTGATCCCGGACTTCGCGCGCTACCCCGAGATCCGCTGGCTCAACCGCTGGCACTTCGTGCCGCCGGTGGCGCTCGCCGTCGCCTGCTTCGCGATCGGCGGCTGGCCGGGCCTCTTCTGGGGCTACTTCCTGTCGACGACCCTGCTCTGGCACGCGACCTACACGATCAACTCGCTGATGCACCTGGTCGGCGGGCGGCGCTTCGAGACCGGCGACACGAGCCGCAACAGCCTGGCGCTGGCTCTGCTCACCTGCGGCGAGGGCTGGCACAACAACCATCACTTCTACCAGGCGAGCTGCCGCCAGGGCTTCCGCCCCTGGGAGGTGGACGCGACCTACTACGTGCTGCGCGGGCTCGCGGCGATCGGCCTCGTGAGCAACCTGCGCGAGCCGCCTGCCTGGATGAAGGAGACCGGCGCGAGCCGCGCGCCCGAGCTGAGCGAGGCCGCCTAGCCGGCGGCCTCCCGCCTCACTCGAAGTCGCGCTCGAGGACGGTCCTGCGCCCCTCGGCGCGCGCCTTCTCGATGGCGCGCTCGGCCAGCTCGCGCACCGCGTCCGAGAGCGGCTCGACGCAGCGGTCCGAGGTGTTCATCCCGGCGCGCGCGCGCACGTAGGCCTTGAGCTTCGAGGCGACGATGAGGACCTCGCGCGCGAGGGGGTCCGGCCGGGCCGGCGCCGGCGGCGGGAGGATGCGGCGCGGCGCGGCGGCGGCGGCAGGGGGCGCGGACGGAGCGCGCGCCGGGGCTGCGGTCGCGGGGGCCCGTTCGGCCGGCCGCTCCTCCCCCCCGTCCTCCGCGAGCTTCGCGGCCCACTCCGCGCGCGTCGGCGCGCGGCGCTCGAGCGCCCACGACTCGCGGTGCGGCACCACGGCCAGGTGCGCGTCCCAGCACGACACCGAGCAGAAGGTGAGCGCCGTGCGCCCGCGGTTGCAGGTGGAGACGTTGCAGGCCCAGTACGGCGCGGCAAAGGCGAGCGGCGCCTTGCACGAGCTGCAGCGCCGCCAGCGATCGGCCGCCTCCATGCCGGGTCCCTCCGAGGGCGAGACTCTAACGAGCTAGTCGAGCAGGGCCAGCAGGTCCTCGCGGGTGAGCGCCGCGGCGGCACCCGCGTCGCCGAGCGCCGCGTCGGCGGCGGCACGCTTGCGCGCCTGGAGCGCCAGCACGCGCTCCTCGACGCTGTCGGCCGCGACGAGCCGGTGGATCTCGACCGGCCGGGTCTGGCCGATCCGGTGCGCGCGGTCCGCGGCCTGGTCCTCGACCGCCGGGTTCCACCACGGGTCGAGCAGGAAGACGTGGTCGGCCGCGGTCAGGTTCAGGCCGCTGCCCCCGGCCTTGAGCGAGACGAGCAGGACCGGCGGCCCCGCCGCGTCCTGGAAGCGGGCCACCACCCCGGCGCGGTCGCGGGTGCTGCCGTCGAGCCGGGTCCAGGCGATCCCCGCCGCCGCGAGGGCCGGCTCGACCCGGTCGAGCAGGCTCGTCCACTGCGAGAAGACCAGCGCCTTGTGGCCCTCGGCGACCGCCGTGCCGAGCTCCTCGACGAGCAGCTCGAGCTTCGACGAGCCCGCCGGACCCGCACCCGCCTGCTGCCCCGGCACGAGCCCGCGGTGGCAGGCGGCCTGGCGCAGGCGCAGGAGCGCCTCGAGCGCGGCGAGCGGGCTCGCACCCGCCGTGAGGCGCTCGGCGACCTCGCGGCGCGTGGCGGCACGGATCGCCTCGTAGACCGCGCGCTCCTCGGGGTCGAGCTCGCAGCGCAGCACGCGCTCGATGCGCGGCGGCAGCTCGGGGGCGACCTCGCTCTTGCGGCGGCGCAGCACGAAGGGGCGCAGGCGCCGGCGCAGCGCCTCGGCGACGCCCGGCTCGCCGGCCGCGATCGGCCGCGCCCAGCGCGTCTGGAACGAGGCGCGCGAGCCGAGCAGCCCCGGGCTCGCGAAGTGGAGCTGGCTCCACAGCTCCTCGAGGCGGTTCTCGACCGGCGTGCCGGTCACGGCCACGCGCCAGCCGGCGCGCAGCGCGCGGGCGGCCCGGGCGACCTGGCTGTCCGGGCTCTTGATCGCCTGGGCCTCGTCGAGGACGACCGTGTCCCAGGCGGCGGCGGCGAGCGCCTCCGCCTCGAGACGCAGGATCGCGTAGGTCGTGAGGGTCACGTCGGCGCCGGGATCGAGGCTCCGCGCGGGGCCGTGGTAGATGGCGACGGCGAGGCCCGGCCGGAAGCGGCGCAGCTCGTCGGCCCAGTTCTGGAGCACGCTCGTCGGGCACACGACGAGGGTCCGCCTGGAGGCAGGCAGGGCGCAGAGCACCTGGAGCGTCTTGCCGAGGCCCATGTCGTCGGCGAGCAGCGCGCCGAGGCCGGCGTCGCGCAGGAAGCAGAGCCAGTCGGCGCCCGCGCGCTGGTAGCCGCGCAGCTCCGCGCGCAGGTCCGGCGGCAGCGCGGCGGGCGGCGTCGCCGTGAAGCCGTCGACGAGGGCGCGCAGCCCGTCGAGGGCGGGGGGCGGCGGGGTGTCGAGCGCGGCGGCGAGGCGGGCGAGATCCGGAAGCGCGGCGCGCGGCAGGCTGCCGTCGGCGCGGCGCTGCTCGAGCAGGGCCGCCGCCTCGCGGCCGAAGCGCGCGAGCCAGTCGGCGGGGAGGGGCGCAAGGCCTCCCTCGCCGATCGACACGAACGTGCGTCCCTCCTCCCAGGCGCGCAGCACGCGCGCAGCGTCCACCCGGAGGGGCGCGCCCGGCGTGGCGCCCTCGAACCAGAGCTCGACGCGCTCCCCTTCGCCGCCGAGCCTCGGCGCGAGCGCGGGCGCGCGGACGAAGGTGGCGTGCGCATCGCCCTCGATCGCGCCCGGCCAGCTCCGCAGGCGCGCGGCGGTCTCGAGCGCGGCCTCGTCGCGCAGCACGAGCTCGGCGCCGACCGGGAGCGCCAGCTCGCCCTGCACGCGCCGCGCGAGCGCCCGCTCGGCAGGCTCGTCGCGGAGCGGCACGGCGCCTCCGAGCGGGATCAGCCGGCCTGCCTCGACGCGCGCGCGCGGCGGGTCGCCGTAGACGAGGTCGGCACGCACGGCGAGCGCCTCGCCCTGGCGGTGCGTCGCGATCACGATCCGCGGCGGCTCGCGGCGCGCGCCGGCGCGCGGAAGCCGCCGCGTCCGCACCTCCACCGGGATGCGCCGCGCGAGGTCCGGGAGCACCTCGGCCGCGAGCTCGGCCGCACGCTCGGGCGCGAAGAGTTCCCCGCGCGGGAGCTCTGCGAGCTCGCGGGCGCCGAGGCGCGTCTCGCGGAGTGGCCGGAGCGCGCCCGCGACGAGCGCGAAGCCCTCGCCGACCGGCTGGGCGCCGGGCGGCAGCAGCTCGACGCGCAGCAGGAAGCCGCCCGCGTGGTCCTCGACGAAGCCCTGGGGTGCGAGCGGCTCGGGCTCGCAGCGCACCGGGACCCCGTCGAGACGCACGTCGGTGCAGCGCGCGAGGAGCGGCAGGAGGCGCGTGAGGCCGGCGCGGCCGAGAGGGCCCCCGCGCGGGTCGTCGAGCGCATCGTCGACCGCGAGATCGATCTCCTCGGCGGCCACGCGGGGGCCCGCGACGCGCCCGGCCGCGAGCGCGCGCAGGCGCACCGCGAGCACCTGCTCGCCGCCGTCGGCTGCGACGGCGAGCCGCGCGAGCGCGAGCCCGCCCGCACCGCGCGAGAGCGCGTAGCGCAGCCGCCCGCCACCTTCGCCGGGCGCCGGGCGGGGCAGGGCGCCGCCCGCCTGTCGCCACGCGATCGCCGCGGCGGCGACGTGCTCGCAGGGGTCCTCCTCGCCGGCGCAGTCGCAGTCCCAGGCGCCGTCGGCCGGGAGCAGCGTCACCGCACGCGCGACCACCGCGCCCGGCTCGGCGACCCGCAGGCGCAGCTCGTCCGCGCCCTCCGCCTCGAGCGTGACGGCCTGCGCGCGCACGAGCTCGACGCCCCGCGACCAGGCGTGGCGCGAGGCCGCCTTGCGCACCGCCTCGAAGAGCGACGAGGAAGCCATGCGGGCGCGCAGCGTAGGAAACCCGTCCCGCCCGGGCATCCACTACCCTCGCGCCGCGATGAGCGCCCCCGACACCGAAGCGCCCGCGGCCTCGCGCCTCGGCCCGCGCCTGCCCGACGGCCCGCTCGCGCCCGAGGCGTCGCTCGATCGCTTCCTCGGGTGGGTCGCCGACACGGGCCTCACGCTCTATCCCGCGCAGGAGGAGGCGCTCCTCGAGCTCTGGGCCGGCAAGCACGTGGTGCTCTCGACACCGACCGGCTCGGGCAAGTCGCTGGTGGCGCTCGGCCTGCACTGGAAGGCGCTCTGCGAGGGCCGCCGCTCGTTCTACACCGCACCGGTGAAGGCGCTCGTCAACGAGAAGTTCTTCGCGCTGTGCGCGGAGCTCGGCCCCGAGCAGGTGGGGATGCTCACCGGCGACGCCAGCATCAACTGGGCGGCGCCCGTCGTCTGCTGCACCGCCGAGGTGCTCGCGAACATGGCGCTGCGCCAGGGCGAGGCCGCCGACGCGCCCTGCGTCGTGATGGACGAGTTCCACTTCTACGCCGACCCGGCGCGGGGCGTGGCGTGGCAGGTGCCGCTCCTGCTCCTCGAGCGCACCCAGTTCCTGCTGATGTCGGCGACGCTCGGCAACACCGCGCCGATCGAGGAGAAGCTGGTGCGCCAGAGCGGGCGTCCGGCCGCCCACGTGCACAGCGACGAGCGGCCCGTGCCGCTCGGCTTCGAGTGGCGCGAGACGCCGCTCCACGAGACGGTCGAGGAGCTGCTCGCGAGCGGGCGTGCGCCCGTCTACGTCGTCTTCTTCACCCAGCGCGAGGCGGCCGAGCAGGCCCAGGCGCTGACCAGCGCGCAGCTGGCGACGCGCGAGCAGCGCCAGGCGATCGCCGAGGCGCTGGCCGGCGTGCGCTTCGACTCGCCCTACGGCAAGGACGTGCAGCGCATCCTGAAGCACGGGGTCGGCCTCCACCACGCGGGGCTCCTGCCGCGCTACCGGCTGCTGGTCGAGCAGCTCGCCCAGCGCGGCCTGCTGCGGGTCGTGTGCGGCACCGACACGCTCGGCGTCGGCGTGAACGTGCCGATCCGCACCGTGCTCTTCTCGGGGCTCGTGAAGTTCGACGGCGAGAAGACGGGCCTGCTCTCGGTCCGCGACTTCCAGCAGATCGCCGGGCGCGCCGGACGCAAGGGCTTCGACGACCACGGCTGGGTGGTGTGCCAGGCGCCCGAGCACGTGGTCGAGAACAAGCGCATCGAGGCCCGGGCGGCGGGCGGCGGGAAGAAGGCGCAGAAGAAGAAGCCGCCGCCCGGCTTCGTCGGCTGGTCGAAGGAGGCCTTCGAGAAGCTCGCGGCGAGCCCCCCGGAGAGGCTCGAGTCGCGCTTCCGGATCGGGCACGGAATGCTCGTGGCGTCGCTCCAGCGCGGGCTCGACGAAGGGGTGCGGGGGACCGGCCACCGCCTGCTCGTCGAGCTGATCGAGCGCTCGCACGAGCCGCCGGCCCGCAAGCGTGTGCTGCGCCGCGAGGCGGCCCGTCTGTTCCGCTCGCTGCGTGCGGCGGGCCTCGTCCAGCGCGTCTTCGACGTCGAGGCTGGCTGCGCCACCGTGCGCCTGGCCGCCGATCTCCAGCGCGACTTCTCGCTGCACCAGTCGCTGGCGCTCTACCTGGTCGACGCGGTCGGGCTCCTCGACCGCACGTCGCCCGACTACGCCCGCGACGTCCTGTCGCTCGTGGAGGCGATCCTCGAGGACCCCCGGCCGGTCCTCCAGCAGCAGGTGCAGCAGGCCCGGGCGGAGCTCGTGGCGCGGCTCAAGGCGGAGGGGGTCGAGTACGAGGAGCGCATGGCGAAGCTCGCCGAGGTGACCCACCCGAAGCCCGCCGAGGAGTTCCTGCGCGCGAGCTTCGCCTTCTTCTGCGAGAAGCACCCATGGCTCGCCGAGGAGCCGCTGCGCCCGAAGTCCGTGGCCCGCGAGATGTGGGAGGGCTACGAGGACTTCGACCACTACGTGCGCCGCTACGGCATCCAGCGCAGCGAGGGCCTCCTGCTCCGCTACCTCTCGCAGTTCCACAACGTGCTCGTCCAGTCGGTGCCGGAGGCCGCGCGCGACGACGAGCTGTGGGACGCGATCGGCTTCTTCCGCGCGCTGCTGGCGCGGGTGGACTCGAGCCTCGTCGAGGAGTGGGAGGAGCGCCTGCGGCCGGGCGGTGCGAGTGCTCTGGACCCTTCGGGACGGCGCCGCGATCGGCCGGCTCCGGCGCCCCAGCCCTACGACCTCGCGCGCCACCCGCGCGCGCTCGCCGCGCGCGTGCGCGGCGAGCTCCACCAGCTCGTGCGCGCGCTCGCGGCGCGCGACTGGGAGGCGGCCGCGGCGTGCGTGCGTGCCGACCCCGGGGATCCCTGGGACGAGGCGCGCTTCGAGCGCGCGCTCGCGCCCTTCTTCGCCGAGCACGGGCGCATCGTCTTCGAGCCGCGCGCCCGCAGCGCCGACAAGACCGTCCTGCGCCAGGAGGAGCCGCGGCGCTGGAGCCTGCAGCAGGTGCTCTGCGACCCGGGCGGCGAGGACCTCTGGCACCTGGCGGGCGAGGTCGACCTGCGCGCCGAGCGCTCGCCTGCGGGGCCGCTCGTCCGCCTCCTCCGGATCGGGACGTAGGGGTGCTCGGCCCGACGGCTGCCGTCGCGTCGTGCGATCCCTTCCGCAGCGCGGACCTCAGCGCTCGCGCCAGCCGCCCCCGCCCGCGAGCTGGAGCGCGGCGACCTCGCGCGGGCGCTCGGCCTCGAGCACGGCGAGCTCGCAGAAGCCCTCGCGCTCGAGCTGCGAACGGAGCGGCAGGGGATCGCTCGAGCGGCGCCCGCGCAGCCAGGGTCCTCCCGCGGCGCGCGTGAGCAGGCCCACCGACCCGAAGCGCGGCCCGCTCGGGGGCACGCCGCCGGCCGTCGCGGACCAGAGGCTCCCGAAGGCCGGGGCGCCGAGCAGCAGCAGCGCGCCGCGCCATCGAGCAGCCGCGAGCGCGGCGAGCAGCTCGCGGGCCCCGGCCTCCCCGGCGCCCTCGCGCCCGAGCCTCGCGTCGAGCCCGACCGGGACCGGGGCCGTGCGCGCCGCCGCGAGGGCGAGACCCTCCGGCGCTGCGAGGACGCCGTCGATCCACTCCCAGTGGTGCGCGAGGCGGCGCAGCGCGCCCGCGGCGTCGGCCGGGCCGTCCCCGCCCGCTTCCTCGTCGAGGCAGAGCAGGAGGAGCTTGCGCAGCATCCCTCAGGGCGCCGCGGACGCCGGTGCGGTGAAGCCGTGGCCGGGCGCGACCCAGATCGGCGAGGACCAGGCGCGCTCCTCGTTGGGCGCGAGGCAGTCCTCGCCGCGCGGGGTGCGGTAGTCGCCGTAGCAGGGGTCGACGCCGACGCAGGCGCCGCTCTCGTCGCGGGTGCAGCGCAGCAGGCCCGCGTTCACCGCGGGCGTCGGCTCCTGGATCGCGCGCACGTAGTAGAGGATCTCGCGGTTCTCGGCGAGGAACTCGGGATCGTCGAACTCGACGGTGCAGCCGCTCTCGTCGGGCGGGCAGGGAAGCGTGCGCCACGGGTCCTGGATCAGGGCGTCGACCAGCTCGCCCGGGACCGCCTGCGGCCGGATCCGCACGACCTCGATGCGCGTGATGCGCCGCCGCACGTTGCCCGGGTGGTAGCACTCGCCGCGGCACAGCCGCTCGAGGCGCTCGGGCGACAGGCCTGCCGTCGCGGCGTCGGGGCAGCCCGGGAGCTGTTCGAGGGCGCCGGCCGCACGCACGCGGAAGATCGGGGTCTCGGCGAGCCTCGCGTCGCTTCCCATCGGCAGCACGCCGCCCGGCGCGTTCAGCAGGTCGAACCAGAGCAGGATGCGCTCGCCGCTGGTCCCGTAGACCGCGCGCTCCTGGAGCGCGTCCCAGATCGCCTCGCGGCCGCGGCCCCGGGCGTGGAGCCCGACCAGCCCGCCGGTCAGGAAGAACGACGCCTGGCGCTCGAAGTCGAGGAGCTGGTACTGCTGGAGGCCGCGCGCCGCCTCCTCGATCGACACCGACTCGGGTGCGGGGTCGCGACGCACGCCCCGGTTGACGCGCTCGTACCACCCGGCGTCGCGCGGGCCGCGTGCCTCGGTGTTGTAGAGGCGCCCGTACTCCTTGTAGCCGGTGCCGGGGCGGGCGGAGTGGTTGTCGCTCGACGCGAGGAAGCCGAAGCGGAAGCGCAGCGGATCGGCCGTGTCCCGGAAGTCGGAGAGCGCGAGGATGTACTGGACCGCGCTGCGCGGCCGGTAGCCGAAGGCCGGCAGGTAGCAGTCGGTGCAGTTGCCGCAGTTGCCCCAGTCCTCCACCTGCGCGCCCGGCACGGTGAGCCGGCCCTGCACCCCGGCGGCCAGGAAGTTCGCCTGCGCCGCCGCCACCCGCTCCGCGCACTCCGGCGAGTCCGGGTCCTCGCAGCGGCTGCGGATGATCGTGCCGGCACGCTGGCAGCAGGGCTCGTAGTCGGGCTGGGTCGCCGGGCAGATCGCCTCGCCGTTCGCGCCGAACTCCACCTCGCGGAAGCTCCGGTACTGCTCGGAGCTCCCGTGCCCCGAGAAGACCTCGACGAGCTTCTGGCGCGCGGGGTCGTGCTGCTCCGGATCGAGCTGCTTGTCCCACGACGAGCCGGGCGGCGTGTAGATGCCCCAGGTCGTTCCGTGCGGGATCACCAGCGAGTCGAAGCCCCACTGGTCGAGCTTGTCGAAGAGCAGCGCGGGCGTGGCGGCGCCCTCGGAGCAGTCCGTCGGGAGCTCGTGGACGTCCACGCCGTCTGGACACATCGGCGTGTCGCGAAGCTCCCCGAGGTAGGTCATCATGTCGAAGTAGAGCTGGCGGTTCTCCCAGTCGCCGAGCGGCAGCAGCCAGCGCTGGCGCCAGTCCGGCTTCTGGCGCATCGCCTGGGTCGCGAAGCTGGCCGAGTGGATCGGGCGCGCCGGGACGCGCCCCTCCTCCCACTCGCGCAGGATCACGTTCTTGTGCCCGTAGTGGGTCTCGGGCGTGCGCCCGATCTGGGTCCACTCCCAGCCGAGCAGCGCCACGACGTCGGGGTCGGCGGGATCGCCGGCAACCGCGTTGCACTGCCGGATCGTGTCGATCGTCTCCTCCCAGCGCCGCGGGGTCAGCGCCTCGGCGTGGTCGGTGATGCTCCAGAAGTCGAGGGCCGAGCAGATGCGGGCGAAGTCGCAGGCGTCGGCGACGGGGTGGACGCCCTCGCCCTGCTGGATCGGCAGGCCCATCATGAAGGCGTCGGCCGAGAAGGTGGTGTGGACGTGCAGGTCCCCGAACAGGATCTGGCGATCGGGATCGGCCGAGAACGAGCGCTCGGCGAGCGCGTGGGCCGCCTCCGCCTGCGCCCCGGCGCGGGAGCGGACGAGCTCCGGCGGGAGCGCGGCGCCTTCGATCGTGCCGGGGCCCTGGTGCTCGCCGCAGCCGGCGAGCGCGAGCAGGAGCGCGAGAGGGGCGGCGAAGGTCGTGCGTTCCACGGGACCCTCCTGGCGTGCGGGCCCACTCTAGCGCGGGGCGCCGCCGCCTCCGGGGGGGGCGCTCCCGCCCGGCCCGCCCTCCGGACGGCCGAGCCCGTAGCGCTCGGCGATCCACGCGAGGTCGCTCTGGTCGCCGCCGGCCTGCGCGAGCCACGGGCGGGCGCGGCGCAGCTCGGCGCGCGCCTCCTCGAGATCGCCGCTGCGGGCCAGCGCGTAGACCCGCCAGGTGAGGGCCTCGCGGTCGCGCGGGTGGCGGCGCAGGAGCTGGCCGTAGCGGCGCGCGGCGACGTCGTAGCGGCGGGCGGCGAGGTCGCGGGGGGCCAGGCCCGCCTGGTGATCGGCCTCGCGCTCGAGGCCGGCCGCGAGCCGGCGCTCGAGGATCTCGATCTGCTCCCCGGTCACCCCGAGCGCCCACAGGGGAAGCGTTCGCAGATCGGTGTCGCTGAGCAGCGCGTCGAGCGTGGCGATCCGCTCGCTTGCCGGGACCGTGGGGGCCCGGTCGGCCATCAGCCGGTTCACGAGCGCCTGGCTGCGGAACCAGCCGAGCGTGCGCTCGCGCAGGGCGGCGGGCCAGGCCTCGCGCACGAAGCGGCTCGCGGCGAAGCGCGCGGCCGTCGCGCCGGTGTCCATGAAGCGGGTGAAGACCGCGCGCGCCGCCGGGCCCGGGTAGGGGCCCGAGATCCGCTTCGGGAAGTCGTCGCGGACGGGCGGGGCGTCCCCGGTCCAGCTCCGGAGCTGGTCGGCGTCGGCCAGGAAGGTCGTGCCGAGCTGCTCGGGCCGCTCGAAGCCGACGGCCGCGAGCTCCGGACCCACCACGGGGTCCCGCCACTGTGCGGTGAAGGCGGCCTCGTCGCGCGCGAAGCGCGCGCCGTTGCTCCCGACCAGCATCCAGTCGAGGCTGGTGCCGGTCCACAGCGAGCAGTCGGGGAAGACGTCGCAGTAGGCACGCACGATCGAACGGGCGTCGAGCTCGCTGAGCTGGTGGACCGGCAGCCAGTAGCTGTGGATGCCGCCCGGTGCGAGCCGGCTGCGCACCAGCGCGAAGTACTCGCGGGTGTAGAGGTTCACGACCCCGGCGTTCTTCGGCGGCGGCGGCTCGCCGGTGATCAGGTCGTAGCGCCGGCCGGTCGTCTCGAGGAACCAGCGACCGTCCTCGACGTGGACCTGCACGCGCGGGTCGCGCAGCGGATGGCGCTCCGGCGGGTAGACGAGATCCGAGAGCGCGAGGATCTCGCGCGAGATGTCGACCACGTCGATGTGCTCGAGGCTCCGGGTGTCGGCGAGCGCGCGCGCGGTCGAACCCACGCCGAAGCTGACCAGGAGCGCCTGCTTCGGCTCGGGGCGCAACGCCACCGGCATCCACACGTAGAGCTTCATGTAGCGGCGACCGCCGACGGCGGTGCCGGCCATGCGGTAGCCGTCGGTCAGGAGCTGATGGCTCACGGGCTCGCCGAGGAAGTCGCGGCGCAGGAGCTGGCTGGTCTCGGTGCGCCCCTCGCGCACCGCGACCAGCGTCTGGTCCGTGGTCGCGCGCCGGGCCGGGATGCGCAGGTAGTGCGACTCCATGAGCCCGAACGGGAAGACGAGGAGCGCGAGCCCGAGCGCCGCTGGCGCCGCCCAGCGCGCGCGCGGAAGCGGCGCCGCCGCATGGCGCGCGAGGCGCTCGGCCAGCGCGGCGACCGCCAGGTAGAGGGCGGCGAGCAGGAAGAACGAGCGCTCCATCCCGAGCCCGGGCAGCAGCACGAAGCCGCCGAGCAGCGAGCCGAGCCCGGCCCCGACCGTGTTGGCGAAGGTGAGCAGGCCCGTGGCGCGGCGCGCCGGGCGCAGCTCCTCGCCGAGCGCCGCCCCGAGCAGCGGGAAGAGCGCGCCCGAGACGAGGCTCACCGGCAGCACGAGCAGGGCCGCCAGCGCGAGGATCTCGGCCGGCTTCGCGAGGTAGCGCCCGGCGAAGAGCGCCGGGACCCACGCGAAGCCGAGGTAGAGGGCGGCCACCAGGGCGCCGGCCGCGCACGCGAGCCAGCCCGCGTGGCGCCAGGCGCGCGGATCGCGGCGCAGCCAGGCGCCGCCGAGCAGGCCGCCCGCGCCGATCCCGCCCAGCACGGTCGCCAGGAGCAGCGCGAAGGCGAGGCCGCTCGAGCGCACGAAGAGGTGCAGGAACCGGAACCAGACCACCTCGAGGGCGAGCAGCGTGAGGCCGGCCAGGAAGGCCGCCGCGAGCGCGAGGCGCACGCGCGGGGCGTGCGGGTCGCCGCGCCGCGGCTCCTCGCCCGCCTCGCGCGCACCCGCGAGGCCCCAGCCGCCCGCGAGCGCGCCGGCGCCGGCTGCGAGGTTGCAGCCGGCCGCGACCAGCGCGGTGCCGCGCACCCCGAGCGGCGCCACCAGGAAGGCCTCGCCCGCGACCGCGCCGAGCACCGCGCCGAGCGTGTTCCAGCCGTAGAGCCGCCCGAGTGCCGAGCCGAAGCTACCCGTGCGCACCTCGAGCGCCTGCACGAGGAGCGGCAGCGTCGCGCCCATCGCGGTCGCGGGCATCACGAGCAGGGCG
This sequence comes from Deltaproteobacteria bacterium, assembly GCA_035063765.1. Lineage (NCBI taxonomy): Bacteria > Pseudomonadati > Myxococcota > Myxococcia > Deltaproteobacteria bacterium. The sequence continues at coordinate 149,362 of JAPSFT010000007.1, read as the reverse complement.
AAGGCGATCGCGAGGCGCAGCGCGTTGAGCAGCACGGGCGCTTCGGAGAGCCCCCCGAGCCCGGGAGCCAGCAGCGGCCCGAGCCGCGGCAGGAGGAGCACGAGGCCCACGCCCGACGCCGCGATCGTCGCCTCGAGGGCGGCGTAGGCGGCGATCGGACGCGCGCCGAGCCGGCGCCAGCGCGCGGCCAGCAGGTTGCCGAGCGCGAGGCCGGCCATGAAGCTCGAGAGCACCAGGCTCGTCGCCCAGACCCCGTTGCCGAAGGCAAGCCCGGCCTGCCGGAACCACAGGCTCTCGAAGAGCAGCCCGGCGGCACCCGAGAGGAAGAAGATCGCGCACAGGAGCGGGGCCACCGCGCGGCCGGCCCTCATCCCGAAGGGGTTCGCCCGCCCCGGGCGCGTGCGGCGCCTCGCGGGGCCTGGCGTCCGCCGTGCGCGGCCCGCTCGAAGCGCACGCGGATCCCGGCTCGCCGGCCCATGGCGTCGGCGTCCGCGGGGATCCCGTCGAGGAACGCGAGCGCCTGCTGCGCGATCGCGCCCGGGTTCGGGTTCGACTCGACCCACGGCAGGAGCTGCGCGAGCGTGTCGATCGACTCGTCGGGATCCCCCGCCAGCAGCGCCGCACGCGCGCGCGCTACGAAGTCCTCCGGGCGCGCGCCGTACTGCATGGCGTCGTCGAGCAGCGCCAGCGCCTCGACCGCGCTGGCCGGGTCGCCGCGGGCGACGCGCGCATCGGCGCGCGCGCGCAGCGCTTCCCGGGCCAGCGGATGGCGGGGGTCGATCGCGGCGAGGCGCGGCTCGAGGGCCGCGGAAGCGGCCTCGTCGCCGGCCTCGAGCGCGCGCCAGGCGTCGAGCACCGCCTGCTCCTCGGGCGCGAGCGGCGCGAGCTGCGCGAGCGTCTCGGGTGAGCGCAGGTAGGCGCCGCGCCGCACGCGCAGCAGCGCCGCCCGCGCGAAGGGCTGGTGCGGGTCCTTCGCGAGCGCCGCGTCGAGCTCCTGTCCGGCACGCTGCGCCTGGCCGGAGGACGCGGCGATCCAGCCGAGCACCGTGTGCCGCAGCCCCGGGTCCTCCTCCACCCCGTCGGCGACCTGCAGCGCCCGCGCGGTGGCGGCGTGCGCCTGCAGCGCGTCGGCGAGCAGCAGCGGATCCATGCGCCGGACGAGCCCGGGCAGGGGGTCCTGCCCGGCCAGAGCGGCGAGCGCGGCCGCCGGCGTGAGTCCGGCATTCCTCGCGATCACGCCCGGCGAGCGCGTCTGGAGCAGGTTCCGGTCGTCGGTGCCGACGGGCGCACCGGCGGCGAACGCGCGCACCCCCTGCTCGTCGAGCAGCAGGTCGGCGGCGATCGCCTCGGGCGCCAACAGGCCCAGGCGGGCAAAGAAGCCCGGCGCGGCGGCGAGCGCCCGGGCCGAGGTCTCCTCGATCGGCAGCGGCTGCTCCGAGGCCACGAACGCAAACTCGCCAGCCAGGTAGGGGCCGTACACGCGCACGTGGGGGAAGCTGTCGAGCAGCGTCGCGAGCAGCACCCGCAGGAGCTCCGTGTCGACGAAGTGCATGCCCATCCACTGCACCAGGACCCCGCCCGGGCGCAGATGGCGGCGCGCGAGCTGGAAGAACTCCCGCGTGTAGAGGTGCGACGCCCCGGCGGTCCAGGGGTGCGAGGGCTGGGAGACGATCGCGTCGAAGCGCCGGCTCGTGAGCTGGAGCGCGCCGCGGGCGTCGTTCACGTGGACGCGCACGCGCGGATCGGCGAGCGGGTCGAAGCGCCGCAGCGGCGAGAGCCGGCGGTTCGCCTCGACGACCTCGGGCTCGAGCTCGATCACGTCGATGCGCTCGATCGAGGGCGGCACCAGCTCGATGGCGACGCCGCCGCCGAGGCCGACCACCAGCAGCTCGCGGCTCTCCGGCCGCGCGAGCGTCGGCAGGATCCCGAGCCAGCGGCCGCTCCCGAACTTCATGGGCCGGCCGTGACGGCCCATGACCGTCGACTCGGGCAGCCCGTTCGTGCGCAGGCTCCACTGGCTGCCCTCGTCGAGCAGGAGCACGGTGGCGGTGCGGCCGACGGCGTCGAAGGCGACCTTGCCGGGCTGCGGCTCGCGCACGAGCGGGCCGGTGCGCAGGAGCGTCCAGGGCGGCTCGAGCGGCACCAGGACGGCCGCGAGCGCGAGCGCCGCTGCACCGAGCGCGAGCCCCGGCGCGCGCGGGACGCTCGCCGTGGCGGCGAGGAGCGCGAGCAGCGCGCTCGCCGCGACGAACGCCGCGAGCGCGCCCGGGAAGCCCAGCGCCGGGATCAGCCAGAAGCCCGCGCCGATCGAGCCCGCGATCGCACCGACCGTGTTCCAGGCGTAGACGCGCGCGGTGGCGGCGCTGGCCTCCTCGGGGGTGCGCGCCAGCACCCGCACCGCGAACGGGAAGGTGGCACCGATGCAGAGCGTGCCCGGCAGCAGGACGGCGATCGCGATCAGCGCGTCGGCCCCCTCGCGCGGAACCCCGGCCAGCAGGCCGGCGAGCGCCGGCGTGCGATCGAGAAGTGTGTATGCCACGACCGAGAGCGCCGCGATCCCGAGCTGGGCGATCGCGAAGCCGCGCCCGCCGCGCTCCGGGCTCGACGCGAGGCGGGCCGCGATCGCGGAGCCGGCCGCGATGCCGATCAGGAAGCTCGCCAGCATCGTCGAGAAGGCGTGCACGCTGCCGCCGAGGAGATGCGAGAGCAGCCGGAACCAGAACACCTCGTAGCCGAACGAGACCGCACCCGAGACGAGCACGGCCGGCAGGATCCAGTGGAAGCCGCGCCGGGGCGTGGCGGTGCTCGCCGTCGCGGGGGCGAGCGGTGGCGCCGTCCGAGCGAGCGCGGCGGCGATGGCGAAGACCACCACGTTGGCGGCCACCGCCACCAGCACCGTCCTCGAGAGGCCCAGGGCCGGCAGCAGCCAGAAGGCCGCCATCCCGGTGCCGGCGACGGCACCGGCCGTGTTCAGGGCGTAGAGGGCGCCGATCCGCGAGCCGATCTGGCTCTGCGTGTGCACCCCGGAGCGCGCGAGCAGGGGCAGGGTCGCGCCCATCAGCGCCGTCGGGACGAGCAGGATCAGGAACGACGACCCGAGGAAGTAGAGCGCCGACCCCGTGCCGCCCGAGGATGGCACCTCGGGCTGCCCTCCGAAGAGCACGCCATGGAGTGCGGTCGCGGCGCGCACGGCGAGCGGGACCGCCAGCGCCGCCGCCGCGATGCCGCCCTCGAGCGCGCCGTAGACGAGCACCGGCCGCCGCACCCGGTGCGCGTGGCGGCCGGCCACCCAGGAGCCGGCCGCGAGCCCGCCCATGTAGGCCGCCAGCACGGTGGCGACCGCGAGCTCCGAGGTGCCGAAGACGAAGGCGAACGCGCGGGTCCAGGCCGTCTGGTAGATCAGGGCCGCGAAGCCCGACAGCAGGAAGCAGAGGGCGACGGGCCAGAAGCTGCGGTCCCGCAAGGGGCGCTCCACGGGGCCAACGCGGCCGGACGCGCGGGAGCATACGAGAAATGCCCCTCCGGGCCAGCGCGCGAGGCGCGCGTGACCGCGCCGGCAGCGGGTCCCTGCGATGGGCTCTAGCCTCCCGCGCCGATGACACGCGTCTCCCGACGGGCGGGCCCGCGACGGTGCTGGCGGCGCCGGGCGGCCGCCGCCGCGATCCCCTTCGCGCTGGCGTGCGGGGCACCGGAGGCGCGCGACGCCGCGCCCGGCGTGCCCCTGCTCGCGGGCGCGCGCTTCGTCGAGGCGGCGCACCCGGCGCAGGCGCACCCGGTGATCGCCGACCTCGCCGTGTTCCAGGGCCGGCTCTACCTCGCGACGGGCGTGAACCCGCTCGACGCCTTCGGGTCCCGGGTGCTCTCCACCCGCGACGGCACGAGCTACCGGGTCGACCTCGATCGCCCCTTCAGCCAGGGCTTCCTGCGGCTGCGCGTGCTGCGCGACGCGCTCTGGGTGCCGGACGCGGATCCCCAGGGCATCGCACCGGGCCGGCTCTACACGAGCCGCGACGGCGAGAGCTTCGTCGCGAGCGAGCTGGCCGGCGCCGTCCACACCTACGACGTGATCGAGCATCGCGGCGTGCTGCTCACCTCCAACGCGCTCGAGGACGGCCGCGGAGCGCTGCTGCGCGAGCCCGCGAGCCCGGCCGCCCCGTGGCAGGTGGTGGCGGTCGCCGGCGCGGCGCGGCTGAAGTTCATGGTCGAGCACCAGGGCGAGCTGCTGGTCGCGAAGGCCCGCACCGGGTCGCCGGCCGACTACCTGCGCTTCGCCGCGGTCCCCGGTCGTCCGCACGGGGTCGACGCGATCCCGGGTGAAGCCGACACGATCCGGTGGTACGTGAGCGGGCGCGGGCGCCTGTTCTGGTCGCTGCATGCCGAGGGGCGCTTCCAGTTGCTGTGGAGCGACGGCGGCGACCGCTGGCAGCCGGTCGCCACCCTGGCGGGCGAGCTGGTGTCGGGCCTCGCGGAGCTCGACGGCAACCTCTACGCGCTGACGCCGCGCGGCCTGTTCGGCGCGCGCGATCACGCGACCTTCACGCTGGTGGCGCCCGCGCCCGGGCCCGGGGTGTTCGCGCCGGTCCCGCTCGCCGACGGCCGCGTCAGCGTCGATGCCTGCGCGAGCCTCGCAGCCTTCGCCGGCCACCTCTGGGCGGGTGCGAGCGCCGGCGGCCGGCTCTTCCGTGTCGAGTGAGCGCAGGGCCTCGTGGGTGCTCCGCGGGCTCGCCTGCGGCCTGCTGCTCGCCGCGGCGCCGGGCTGCGGCGAGGAACGCGTGCAGCCGGCTGCCCCCGCCACGGCTCCGGCACCGCCGGCGCGGCCGGCGCGCGTGGTGCTGGTCAGCATCGACACCCTGCGTGCCGACCACGTCGGTGCCTGGGGCGCCGCCGGCGCCTGGACGCCGAACCTCGATGCGCTCGCCGCGCGCGGCACCCGCTTCGCGGACACCGTGAGCCCGGCCCCGATCACGCTGCCCTCCCACGCGTCGCTGCTCACCGCTCGCGAGCCCTACGCCCACGGGGTCCACCACAACGGCGTGTTCCGCCTCGCCGGCGCGCACCCGACGCTCGCCGAGCGCATGCGCGAGGCCGGCTTCGCCACGGCCGGCTTCGTCTCGGCCTACGTGCTCGACCGCAGCTTCGGGCTCGCGCGCGGCTTCGGGCACTGGGACGACCAGCTCTCCCCCCGCGGTCCGGGGCGCGGCCTGGTGGCGATGGCGGAGCGCCGCGGCGACGCGACCGTCGCGGCCGTGGAGGCGTGGCTGGCGCACGCGCCCGAGCGCTTCTTCCTGTTCGTGCACCTCTACGACCCGCACTCCGAGTACGCGCCGCCACCACCCTTCGAGGCGCGCTTCCGCGCCCGGCCCTACGCCGGCGAGATCGCCTTCGCCGACGCGCAGCTCGGGCGCCTGCTGGCCGCGCTCGACGCGCGCTTCCCGGACCGCGCCACGCTGGTCGCGGTGACGAGCGACCACGGCGAGAGCCTCGGCGAGCACGGCGAGCCCACCCACTCCTACGGCGTCTACGACGCCACCCAGCACGTCCCGCTGCTGCTCGCCGGGCCCGGCGTGCCGGTGGGCCGGGTCGTCGGCGCCCAGGTGCGGCTCGTGGACGTGGCGCCCACGCTGCTGGCCCTGGCGGGGGCACCGCCGCTCGTGCCGGCCGAGGGCCGCAGCCTCGAGCCGCTCTGGGCCGGCCGCGAGGACGCGCCGCGCACGGCGTACCTCGAGACGCTCGCCACCCGCCTCGAGCAGGGATGGAGCCCGCTCTTCGGCCTGCGCAGCGGCGGCTGGAAGTACGTGCGCGCGCCGCGCCCCGAGCTCTACGCGCTCGGGACCGACCCGGACGAGACGCGCGACCTATCGCAGCAGGAGCCGGCGCGGCTTGCGGCGCTCGCGGCCGAGCTCGACGCGCTGCTCGCGGGCGCGCCGCGGCCCGCAGCGCCGGCGGCCGGCGACGCGCTCGTGCGCGCGCAGCTCGAACGGCTCGGCTACGCGATCGCCCCAGCCGCCGCCGCGCTGGCGCCGCTCGGGCGGGTGGACGGGATCGACCCGAAGGAGGCGATCGGCGCGGTGGCTGCGGTGCACGACGCGAACGGCCTGCTCGCCGCGGACCGGCCCCGCGAGGCGAAGGCGCGGCTCGACCCGATCCCGGCACGCGGCTTCGCCGTGCTCCAGATGCGCGCGCTCGTGGAGCTCGCGCTCGGCGACCTCCCGGCCGCGCGCGCCGCCGCGGACGCGGCGCTGGCCGCCGCGCCCGAGCGTTCGGATGCGCACGAGCTCGACGCCGCAGTCTGCCTGCAGGAGGGGCAGCTCGATGGCGCCGAAGCCGCCCTCGCTCGCGCGCTCGAGCTCGCGCCTGGCACCGGCGGTCCGCTCGCGACGCTCGGGGTGATCGCCGAGCAGCGCGGCGACCTTCCCGGGGCGGAGCGCCGGTATCGCGAAGCCCTCGGCGCGCGCGCGCCGGCGCCGGGTGCGCTCTGGCGGCTGGCGGCCCTGCTGCTCGCACGCGGCGATCGCAGCGCGGCCTTCGCCCTGCTCGCGCAGGCGCCGCCCCGCCTGCTCGCCGACCCGCTCGCCGCGCTGCGGCTGGCCCAGGTCGAGAACGGAGCGGGGCGCCCGGAGCTCGCCCTGCTGCGGGTCGAGGCCGCCCTGCGCGAGCACCCGCGCAGCGGGGCCCTGCTGCGAGCTGCGGAGGCCCTGCGGGAGGCCCAGGGCGACCTTGCCGGGGCCGCCGAGGCGCGCGCCGCCGCGCGCGCGCTCGAGCCGGACCCCGGCGACTGAAGGCGGCCGGCCTGCCGGTTCTCGCCGGCCGGCACGGGAGGGCCGTCAGGAGGCGGCGGCGCCGGCTCCCGGCGCGTCCTGCGCCGGCGGACAGCGGGTCGGCGGCGGCTCGCCTCCGGGTCGGGGTGCGCCGAGGACGTAGCCGAGCTCCCGGAGGCGCTCGATCTGCGCCTGGTCGAGCGCCATCTCGGTCGCCCGCGTCTCCCCCGTGGCGGCCGTGAAGTGCGCGTCGATCTCGGCGCGCAGCGCCGCGACCTGCTCGGGACGGTCGGGCGCGAGGTTGCGGGTCTCGCCCGGGTCGGCGCCGAGATCGAAGAGCGTGACGCCATCCTCGACGCAGTCCTCGACGATGAGCCGCAGGCCGCCGGCGGTGATCGACTGCGTGAGCTGGTGCGGCGTGTCGAGGTCGGCCCAGGCCCGGTCGAGGAGCGCGAAGTCGCGCCCGGGCGCGGCGGCGCCGGGAGCGCGGCCTGCGGCGACGGCCTCGATCAGGGGCAGCAGCGAGATGCCGTCGGCGCCCGGGATCGGAGGCAGGCCCGCCAGGTCGAGCAGGGTCGGCACGATGTCGATGTTGCGCACCGTCTCCTCGACCACGATCGGCTGCTCGAGGTTGAAGGGCGGTGAGATCACGAGCGGTACGTCCGTCACCTCGCGGTACAGGTTCCGCGCGTGCCCCTCGGCGCCGTGCTCCATGAACTCCTCACCGTGGTCCGAGGCGATCACGATCAGGGTGCGGCGCAGGAGGTCCTGGTCCGCAAGCCCCTTGAAGAAGGCCGAGAGCAGGCGGTCGGTCCAGTGGATCGCGTTGTCGTAGCTGTCCACCAGCTTCGTCCCGAACAGCCCCGACGCGCTCTCGTAGAGGTACTGGTGGGCGTCCATCAGGTGGAGGTAGAGGAACGAGCGCTCCCCGGGATGGGAGCGGAAGAACTCGAGCGCGGCGTCCACGACGTCGAGATCGGTGCCCTGGAGCTCGTGATGGCCCGGGCGCGAGGCCCTCTGGAAGCGCGCGCGCGCGGTGCTCGGGACGGGCTGCAGGTAGACGTCGAAGCCCCGGTCGAAGCCGGCATTCGGCAGGAGCCAGGTGTTGCGGTAGATGCCGGTGGTCCGGAAGCCTCCGGCCTGGAAGGCCTCGGCCGCCATCACGAGGCCTTCGGGGACGACGTGCGAGTAGTCGAAGACCGCCGTGCGGGCGGGGTAGCGCGCGGTCCACAGCGAGGCCATCGAGGTCTTGGTCCAGCTCGACTGGGAACGGGCGCGGGCGAAGCGGATGCCGTAGCGCGAGATCTCTTCGAGGAAGGGTGTCGTCGGCCGCGCGTAGCCGGAGACCGAGAGATGGTCGGCCCGCAGCGTGTCGACCAGGATCAGGACGACGTGGAGGTCGTCGCGCTCGCGGAGTGCTCGCAGGTCCGCGAGCGTGCCCGCGGAGCGGGGCGGCGGCGTGATCCGCACCTGGCTCGCGAGGCCGGCAGCGAGCAGCACGCCCGCGACGACCCACCAGCGCGCGCGCTTCGCAAGCAGCCGCTGCAGCATCCGGAAACGCTCTCCATGCGCGGAAGAGGGCCCGGAATCGTACGGAACCGCTCACGGCGGGGCAAAAGAGCTGCGGCGGCCCCTCCTCTCGGAAGGGCCGCCGCAGCGAAGGAGCCAGGGGTCCGGGCGGCTCGCTACGCCCGCTTCCGGCGCCGGATCCCGAGCGTCACGAGGCTCGCGACGGCCGCGCCGCCGAGCAGCATGGCACCGGGCTCCGGCGCGTTCAGGGTGAGCGTCGCGATCGACGCCAGGGTCCCGATCGCACCGAGGCTCACGTTGGTCGGGCTGACCAGCACCAGCTGGCCCACGCCGCCGGCGGTGCGGTTGTCGACGCCCGTCGCCATGAGCGTGTGGTTCTCGCCGTTGAGGGCGCCCATCAGGGTCACCGCGCCGAGCTGGTACGGGTTGGCGTTGATCGTACCCGCCACCAGCGTGAGGACGTGGAACATCTGGGTGCCGCCGACGCCGATCACGCCGAGCGGGATCTCGGCCACCGACGCACCGGCCATCAGCAGGTACGCCGAGCCGTTGAGCGCCATCGTGCCGCCCGCCCCGCTCCAGGTGAGCTTGTTGTTCTGGGCCGGATCGCCCGGCCAGCCGCCCGGCTCGCCGACGCCGATGCCGTCGAGGAGGCCGAGGAGCGGCGGGTCGATGGGGGCCGAGAAGATGCCGCTCAGCGAGCCGGCCGGGAGCGTGGCCGCGCCCCCCTGGCCCGCCGACGAAGCCGACGCCGCGCCACCCGTGAACCCGGCCGGCGGCAGGGTTCCGATCGCCACGTTGAGGCTTGCCGAGACGGAGCCGTTGTAGGCGGAGGCCACCCCCGCCGTCCCGAGGACGAGCGCGTTGGCGGCGAGGAGAGCGAGCAACTTTCGCATGTTCGGAGGACTCCCTTGATGGATGGCCCGTGGTCCAACGTCAGATTCACGCGACCGGGACGGCACCGGCCCGGCAGCCTGCGGATCGAGACTGGCCGGAGCTTGGCACAACCCGCGGGTCGTGGCACGCAAAATCGGAGGACCGTGAACGGCGCGGGGCCCCGGGGACCCGGCGGGCGAGGGGCGGCGAGCCGTTCCGAGGAGCGGATGCCCCTGCGAAGCCCGTGTCGCGGCAGGATTTTCCGAGCTGGAAGGGACGACGGGTCCGCCCTGGCGCAACGCTCGCGGGGACGGGACCGTCCTCGACTTGGAGGAAGCCCCAGCGCGTGCCAGGATCCCGGGTTCCCCGAATCGGAGGAGGACCGCACCCCCATGGCCCGAGCCCCGTTCCGGCTGCGCGCTGCCGCCCTCCTGCTCGGCGCCGTGCTGGCCGCCGCGGGCTGCGGGCCGAGCATCGAGGAGCGGCTGGCCGCGGCCCGGGAGCTCCAGGACCGCCAGCAGTTCGAGGGCTCGCTCGCCCCGCTGCGGAGCGTGCTGGCCGACGAGCCGGGCCAGCCCGAGGCGAGCTTCCGGCTCGGCCTCGCGCTGGCGAAGACCGGCCAGCTCAGCGGGGCGGTCTTCCCGCTGCGCGAGGCTGCCGGCACGGAGGCCTTCGCCGTCGAGGCGGGGCTCATGCTGGCGCAGGTCCTCGCCGCCACCGACAACACCGACCAGGCACACGCCGCGGCAACGAAGGTGCTGGAGCACGACCCCGACCAGGTCGAAGCGCTCGCGCTCCGGGTCCGGACCCATCACCGCCGCGGCGACTACGGGGCGATGCTCGCCGACGCCGAGCACCTCTCCCGGCTCGAGCCCGGCGCGCGCGGGCTCGGCCTGCGGGTGGCGGCGCTCGAGGCGCTCGGCCGCTTCGACGCGGAGCGCGAGGTGCTGGCGGCGCTCGAGGCGCTGCATCGCGAGGAGGGCAACCTGGCGGAGGCCGCGCGCGCGTGCGGCGTGCGCGCCGCGAGCTTCGAGAGATCCGACGGCAACCTCACGCGCGGCGTACCCGCCATCGAAGCGTGTCTCGCCGAGTACCCCACCCAGCCGGTCGTCCTCGAGACGGCGGCCCGGGTGCTGCCGGAGGAGCGCGTGCTCGCACGGTGGCGCGAGGCCGCCGGAGCGGCGCCCGAGTCGATCGAGCTGCGGCTCGGCTACGCGAGGCAGCTCGGGCTGGCGGGCCGGATGGACGAGGCGCGCGTCGTGACCCGCGCGGCCGCCGAGGACTTCCGCACCGTCCAGGCATGGCTCGCGCTCGCCGATCTCGAGTCGATGCTGGGGCATCCCGAGGAGGCGGACGCGGCGTTCCGGAGCGCCGCCGCTGCGGCTCCGCAGCAGGCCGGGGCGATCCTGCTGAGCCGCGCCGACCTGCGCATCGCCAGCGGCGATCTCGACGGCGCGGAGCAGCTCGCGAAGGAGATCGGGGATCCGGCGCTCGCGAACATCGTGCGCGGCCACATCCTGCTCGAGAAGGGCGAGCTCGCGAGTGCCCTCGAGCGGCTCGAGAAGGCGCTCGAGACCTACCCGAGCCACGCGGGCGCCCGCACCCTCGCCGGCCGCGCGGCCGAGCGCCTCGGCCAGAACGAGCGCGCGCTCGCGCACTACCGCGAGGCCGTGCGCACCGACCCGGGCGCGACCTCGGCGGGCCTGTGGGCCGGGCTGCTCGCCCGCTCGCTCGGCCGCTACGCCGAGGCCACCGAGTACCTGGTTCGCCACCTGACCGCGGCGAAGGCGCCGCCGGACGCCCGCACCTACGCGGCTGCGATCCGCGCCGCGCAGGCGGCGGGGATGGGTCCGGTGACCGCGGAGCTGCTCGAGAAGATGGGCCAGCGCCCGGATCTGGCGGCGGCATTCGCCGTCGAGAAGGCATGGGTTGCCGAACAGGCGGGCGGGGCGGAGGCGGCAGCCCGATCGATCACGGCGAGCGGCATCGACCTCGAGGAGCCCGCGAACGAGGCCGCCCTGCGCGCGCTCGTGGACGCCGAGCTGGCATCGGGCCAGGGCGAGCAGGCGCTCGAGCGGATCGACGCGGCGCTGCGCCAGGCGCCCGAGCGCGCGTCGCTCCGCGACGCGCGCGGCCGGGTGCTGCTCCGGCTGGGCAGGGCCGCCGAGGCGAAGGCGGCCTTCGAGCGGGCCGCGGCGAGCGATCCGGACTACGGCCCGGCCCGCTCGGGCCTCGGCGCGATCGCGGCCCGGGAAGGAGACCTCGAGGCGGCGCTGCGCCACTTCGACGAGGCGGCACGCGCGCCGCTGCCCGATCCCGAGGCGGACTTCAAGGCCGCGCAGGCGGCCGGGGCGCTCGGCCGTCACGACGAGGCGGTGCGGCGCTATCGCCTGGTGCTGGTGGACCAGCCGGACCACGCCGGCGCGAACAACGACCTCGCTTGGATCCTGGCCGAACGCAAGGAAGACCTCGACGGCGCCCTCGCGCTCGCCGAGCGCGCTGCCCGCCTGGCTCCCTCCGCCCGCACCTTCGACACGCTCGCGTTCGTCCAGATGCAGCGGGGCGAGGGCGACGCGGCGCGCGGGACCCTGGAGGGCGCGCTCGAGAAGGAGGCCGGGCAGCCGACGCTGCTGTACCGCCTGGGGCTCGTACGCAAAGCGGGCGGAGATCGCGAGGGCGCCGCGAATGCCTTGCGCCAGGCGCTCGAGGCCGGCGCCTTTCCCGAAGCGGACGCGGCGCGCGCGGAGCTCGCGAGCCTCGAGCAGGGCCAGCCGTGATCCGGCCGGAGGCGGGGAGCGGGCTCCTTGGCGGCGTGCTCCGCGCGTTCGCCGTGCTCGCGCTGGCCTGCACGCTCGGCGCCTGCCGCTCGCCCGAGGAGCAGGTCGAAGCCCATCTCGGGAAGGCGAAGACGCTGCTCGCGGCGGGCGACCAGGGGGCTGCGTGGCTCGAGCTGCAGGACGCGCTGCGGGTCGCTCCCCGGCGCGCCGATCTGGATCTGCGGATCGCGCGCCTGCTCACGACGAACCCGGCGTGGGCCGCCGACGCGCTGTTCCTCTATCAGGAGGCCTACCAGCTCGATCCTTCGCTCGACGAGGCCCGCCTCGGCGCCGCCGAGATCCTGGCCGTGAGCGAGCGCGGCCAGGCGCGCGCCCTCGTCGAGGAGGTGCTGGCGCGTGATCCCGCCAACGCGCGCGCGCACGGCCTCATGTCGCGCCTGGCGCTGCTCGACAGTGACCTCGCCGGGGGGCTGGCGTCGGCACGCACCGCCGTCGAGCTCGCCCCCGACGACGCGGAGACCCAGCTCCGGCTGGGCCGCGCCTACCAGGCCCGCATCCAGGTGGCGCAGCAGGCCGCTCGCCTCCCGGAGGACGCCGTGTTCCAGGGCGCCGCCGACGCGTTCGCGCGCGCCGCCGCCTCGTCCGAGAAGGCGGGCGACCTCGAGCGGCACATCATGGCGGTGTTCGAGCGCGCGCGGGTGCTGGCCGCGTGGCCGGGCCACCGCGCCGACGCGACGGCCGCCTACCTGTCGCTCATCGACCTCGCCGGCCGCGGGGGCGACGCCGCCCGCGTGCGCGCGGCCAGCGAGACGGCCTTCTCGTTCGCCGTCGCGACCAACGACGACGGCGTGATCCACGAGGTGCTCGAGCGGATCGTCGAGCGCGATCCCTCGAACCTCGTCGCGTGGGGCGCGCTCGCGACGCACGAGCGCCGGCTCGGGCGCTCCGACGACGCGGTCTACGCACGCATGCTCGCGAAGCAGCCGCGGGTGAGCGCCGCGCACATGATCCGCGCCGAGGCGCTGGTCGAGCGCGGCGACCTCGCCGGCGCCGTGGCCGCGCTCGAGGCGGCGGTGGGCCAGGTGGACGACCCGACCGCCGCCCAGCTTGCGCTCGCCGAGCTGCTCTACCGTGCGGGCCGCGCCGCGGACGCGGGGGCCCTGGTCGAGCGCATGCAGGCGGCGTCGCCCGAGGACCCCAACGTGCGGCTGGCCGGCGCTCTGCGGGCGATGCGCGAGGACCGGCTCGAGGACGCGGTGCGGGAGCTCGACGCGGTCACCGCCGGGGCCGAGAGCCTGCGCGCGCTGGAGATGCTCGCCGAAGCCCATCTGCGCCTCGGAAACGTCGCGGCCGCCAAGGAGGCCGTGGATCGGGGCGCTCGGATCGCACGCGGGGGATGGCCCGCGGGCCAGGCGCTCCGGCTCGCGATCCAGCGCGCCAGCCGGGACTGGGCGGGGCTGCTGAGTTCGGCGAAGGCCCTCGAGGAGAGCGGCCGTGCGCTCGACGCGGAGCAGCAGCTCGCCGTGATCGAGGCGCTCTACGAGACCGACCGGGCGAGCGAGGCGAGGAAGCGGCTCGACGCCCTGCTGACGTCCTCCTCGGCGTCGCCCGCGGCGCGGCTCCTGTACGCGCAGCGCGAAGGTGCCGCCGACCCGGCCCGCGCCCGCCGGTTCCTCGAGGAGGGCCTCGCCGCCGATCCCGACGCGCAGGCGCTGCTCCAGCAGCTCGTGGTGTTCGACGTCGCAGCCGGGCGCCGCGAGGAGGGGCTCGCGCGGCTCGACGACTACCTCGAGAGGCGCGCCCCGGGCGACGCCCCGGGCCTGCGCCTGCTGCGAGCGCGCTTCCGCGCGCAGGCCGGCGACCCGGCAGGCGCGGAGCAGGACGCGCTCGAGGGGTTTCGCGCGGCGCCGGGGATCCCGGGCGCTGCCGAGCTGGTCGCCGGCCTCTACGCCCAGCAGGGCCGGAGCGCCGACGCCATCACGGCCTTCGAGGGCGTGCTGGCCGACGGCTCGCTGCCGCCAGCGGCGCGCAGCGTGCTGGCGCGCCTGTACGCCGCCGAGGGCCGCGACGAAGATGCGATCCGGACGCTCGAGGAGGTGGTCCAGGATGGCGGCGGTGCGCCCGCGAAGAACGAGCTGGCGCGCCTGCTCGCGCGCGACCAGCGGGATCTCGAGCGCGCCCTCACGCTCGCGCAGGAAGCGGTCGCGAGCGGCGCGGAGCAGCCCACCTACTCCGACACCCTGGGCTCCGTCTACCTCCAGAAGGGGCTCCACGCCGCCGCGCTCGAGCAGTTCGACCGGGCGATCGAGCTCGCCCGGCGGCAGGGAGGCCCGCGCGCCGAGTACCTGTTCCGCAAGGGGCTCGCGCTGCAGGGGCTCGGGCGGCCCGCGGAGGCCGTGAACGCGTTCGAGGCGGCGCTCTCGCTCGATCCCGCGTTCGACGAGGCGGGCGAGGCGCGGGCTTCGCTCGAGGAGGCACGCGCCGCGGCGGAAGGCGCTGGCCCGTCCTAGCCGGCCGGCGGGATCGGCGCCGGTGCGCCGGGCGGACGGCTGCGCCGGATCGTCCCGCGGCGGAGCATCGAGGCCACCCGCGCGATGCCCTGGCGTTCGTCGCTGGCCGCGTCCACGACGGCCGCGATCCACTCGCCCAGCGTCAGCCTGGCGGTCTCCCCTGCCCGGATCATCCGCGCGCCCCTCAGCTCACGAGGCCGTCGCCGCGCTCGAGCACGTCGCGCAGCCACCACTCGTGCTTCTCGTGGATCTGGACGAAGCGGGTGAAGAGGTCGGCAGTGCCGGGATCCCCGGCCTCGTCGGCCGCCTTCACCCCCTCGCGCATCTCGTGGATCACGGTCAGCACGTCGGTATCGGCGCTCTCGACCCGGTCGCGCATGCTCTGGCCGAGCCGTGCGGGCTTCACGCTCGCGGCCTCGATCACCTCGGCGGGCATCGCGATCGGGTCCTGCCCGATCATGCGCAGGCGCTCGGCGAGCTCGTCGAGTGTCCCCAGGACGTCGCGAGCGAGCTCGTCGAAGAGCCGGTGGAGGTCCCGGAACAGCGGGCCGTAGGTCTGCCAGTGGTGGCGCTTGTAGTTGGCGTGGAGCAGGAACGCGTTCGCGACCTGCCGCTGGAGGTGGCGCACGACCGGGGCGTCGGAGGAGTTCGTGCGGGAAACCTCCCGCACCGAGCGATCCGAGGACCTGGCGGGGGGGGCCTGGGTGGCTCTCGAAACGCTCTTCCGCATCGCGGATCCTCCTGACCGGCGGGCTCCGGCCGTGCATCGATCCAAGGAAGCAAGGAGGATGCCGGCCTCCGACTCCCTTCCTGCGCGCTCCCCGAGCCGTTCGACGCGACGAGACGGGTCGCCGGCGGACGCTTTGTAGAAGGTGCAAGGCGGCGCGACGCGCGGGTCGCACGCGCGGCGGCTCCGGGCTGGCATCGCTCTTGCGTCACGGCTTCCCGGCGGCGGGCGGGCCTGCGCCCGCCGCGTGCAGGAGCGGGCGGCGCCGTGGCGAGGGAAGTCCCCAGCCTGCTGCGGATGCACGCGGGCCGAGGACACAGCCGGTGAGGATCGCCCAGGTCGCTCCGCTCTTCGAACGCGTGCCGCCGCAGCTCTACGGCGGGACCGAGCGGGTGGTCTCGTACCTGAGCGAGGAGCTGGTGCGGCTGGGCCACGACGTGACCCTCTTCGCGAGCGGCGACTCCGTCACGAGCGCGCAGCTCGTCCCCTGCAGCGAGCGCGCGCTGCGCCTCGACCCGCAGGTGCGCGACCCCTTCGCCTACCAGGTGCTGATGCTCGAGGAGGTGGCGAAGCGTGCCGCGTGCTTCGACCTGATCCACTACCACACCGACTACTTCCACTTTCCGCTCTCGCGCCGCACGCCGACGCCGCAGCTCACGACGCTGCACGGGCGCCTCGACCTGCCGGAGCTCGCGCCCCTCTATCGCGAGTTCCACGAGATGCCGGTGGTCTCGATCTCGGACGCGCAGCGCGCGCCGCTGCCGCACGCGAACTGGGTGGCGACGGTTCCCCATGGCCTCCCGGCCGATCGGCTCCGCTTCCACCCCGGCCCCGGCCGCACCCTCGCCTTCCTCGGGCGGATCTCGCCGGAGAAGCGCGTGGACCGCGCGATCGAGATCGCGCGGCGCGCGCGCATCGGGCTGCGCATCGCGGCCAAGGTGGACGAGGTCGACCGTGCCTACTTCGAGACCGTGATCGCGCCGCTCCTCGACGGGCCCTTCGTCGAGTTCGTGGGCGAGATCGGCGAGGCCGACAAGAGCGCCTTCCTCGGCGAGGCACTGGCGCTCCTGTTCCCGATCGACTGGCCCGAGCCCTTCGGGCTCGTGATGATCGAGGCGATGGCCTGTGGGACGCCGGTCCTCGCCCTTCCCGGCGGCTCGGTGCGCGAGGTGATCGAGCCGGGCGTCACCGGTCTCGTCGTCGACGACGTCGACGGCGCCGTGGCGGCCCTCGAGCGGGTGGCGCGCCTGGACCGCGCGGCGTGCCGCGCGGCCTTCGAGGCGCGCTTCACCGCCGAGCGCATGGCGCGCGACTACCTGGCGCTCTACGAGCGCGCCGTCGCCGAAGCGGCCTCGCCTCGGCTGGCGCCGGCCCGGGTCCCTAGCTCTCGACCAGCACCCGGACCCGACCTCGGCGCGACACCGCACTGACCATCACGTGCTCGCCGCGCCGCGCGAGGTCGAGGTCGACCTGCGCGTCGCCGACGCGCAGGTCGCGGATGCGCAGCTCGGCGAGGCTGCGCGGCAGCAGCGGCCGGACCAGGCGGAGCTCGCGCCGCGGCGCGGAGATCGTGAGCCCGAGCACGGCCTGGAGCATCAGGAACACGGCGCCGGCTGCCCAGGCCTGAGGCGTACACGCAAGCGGGTAGGCTACCGGCCCGTCGTCGAGGCGCCGCGCGAAGCCGCACACGAGCTCCGGCATCCGGTGCAGGTCCACGCAGCGGCTGGCGTCGAAGGCGGCCTCGAGCAGGACGAGCGCGTCGCGCTCGAAGCCGTAGCGCGCGAGCCCCTGCGCGATCAGCGCGTTGTCGTGCGGCCAGACCGAGCCGTTGTGATACGACATCGGGTTGTAGCGGCGCTCGCCCGCGGCGAGCGTGCGCACACCCCAGCCCGAGAAGAGGTCGCCCTGGAACAGGCCCTCGGCGACCCGGCGCGCGCGCGCCGGCGAAGCGATCCCGGTGTAGAGGCAGTGGCCGGCGTTCGAGGCGCGCACCCGGCACGGCTCCCCCTTGCCGTCGAGCGCCAGCGCGTAGCTGCCGATCTCGTCGCACCAGAAGGCGCGCTCGAAGCGCCGCGCGAGCGCCGCGGCCTGCGCCTCGAGCGCGAGCGCGCGCTCCTCGTTGCCGAGCGCCCGGGCGATGCGCGCGGCCTCGCGCCGGGCGAGATGCACGTAGCCCTGCACCTCGCAGAGCGCGATCGGCCCCTCCGCGAGCGTGCCGTCGGCGTGGCTGATCGAGTCGCTCGAGTCCTTCCAGCCCTGCTGGACCAGGCCCCGGCGCGAGCGCCGCTGGTAGACGAGGAAGCCACGCTCGTCGCAGTCCGCGTCGATGCGCGCGAGCGCCGCCTCGACCTGCGGCCAGAGCCCGGCCACGAGCTCGCGGTCGGCGGTGCGCTCGAAGTAGGCGCCGGCCAGCGCGACGAAGAGCGGCGTGGCGTCGACGCTCCCGTAGTAGCAGCCGAAGGGCACCTCGCCGAGGGCCGCCAGCTCGCCGTGGCGCGCCTCGTGGAGGATCTTGCCCGGCTCGGCGTCGCGCTCGGGATCCGACGTGGTCGCCTGCGTCGCCGCCAGGTAGGAGAGCACACCGCGCGCCAGCGACGGGTCGAGCCACAGCCGCTCGAGCGCGGTGACGAGGCCGTCGCGCCCGAAGGGCGTGCTGAACCAGGGAATGCCGGCGTACGGGTAGGGCCCGAGCTCGGTCTCGGTGGCGAGGATCGCAAGGTCGGCCGACGAGCGGTGGAGCCAGTCGTTCCAGCGCAGGCTCGAGGTCTCGAGGCGGGCGGCGGGGTCCGCGCGGAGGGGGTGCGCGCGCGCGGCGCCCGCCGGGTGCCCCGGTGTCTCGCGCGTCCGGACCTGCACGCGATGGTGTCGGGTCTCGCGGGGCCCGAGGCGGACGTCGATCACGAGCTCGCGGCCGGCGATCCGCGCCGGGGGCTCGCAGGTGACGCGCGTCCAGCGCTCGACCCCGTCCAGACCCCGGTAGCCGAGCTCGATCGCGTCGCTCGCAGCGGGCGCCGGCAGCCGCTCTCCGCGTCGCTCGCGCCGGAAGCCCCGCACCTCGAAGATGTCGGCGAAGTCGGCGTCGACCCGCAGGCGGAGGGTCGTCTCGGCGTGGGCCATCCCGAAGTTCGTGACCTCGATGACCTCGTCGAGGCCGCCGGCGAGCAGCGTCAGCGTCCGCGAGACGTGCAGCCAGCCCCGCGGCAGGACCAGGTGCTCGCCCTGACGCAGATCGGGGTTGGTGAGGTCGACGGTGACGACCTTGGAGTCGCTGCGCACGGAGGAGCCCAGGAGCAGCGGCCGCTCGCCGCCGAGGCCGAGCTCGAGGTGCGACAGGTAGCGGGTGCCGCGGTGGAACAGCCCCTGCTCGCCGCGCCCGAGCTGGCGCGCGTCGCCGCGCCGGTCGAGCACCGCGAAGGTGTCGCCGGTCTTCAGCACCCGCGTTCGCTCGTCGAGCCGATCCGAGGTGGCGAGGATGTAGAAGCGGTCGTCGACCTCGATCACGTCGGACGGCGGTACGCCGCCCGGATCGGCGTCGCTCGCGACGGGGCCGAGGGGCTTCAGGGCGTCCTCCGCACGCGGAACGGGGCGTCCCGCGAGGGTAGACGGCTCTCGTGATCGATCAACGCACGCGCGCCGCCCCGGTGAGCGGCGCAGCGCCGCGCGGGGCGCGCCGCCGGCTACGCGGTCATCGCGCGGATGCGCTCGGCGACCTGCTGGCTCTCGGCACTCGGCGGCCCGGCGGCCTGCATCGCCATGAGCCGCGTCATGTCGCCCTCGACCTGGATCTGTCCGGCCATGAAGGCCTGCATCGCGGCGTTCTGGTCGTTCTCGACCAGCATCTTGCGCAGGATCTCGAACGGGACGTTGACGGTGGTCGGCGCACCCTCGCCGAAGCCCGCGAGCAGGCGCCCGCCCGCCATGCGCGCCTCGACGTCGCCTTCGGGGCCGCCCTTCACGCGGAAGTTGATGACGAGATCCTGGACGGCGGCGGGCACCGGCGGGTCGATCTCGGTGATGATCCGGTCGACTTCGGCGAACCAGCCGGGGGAGAGGAAGACCTGGCCCATGGGACGAGCGACTCCTGGTGGATCGGCCCCGGGGAGCGGGGCCGCCCGGCGGATATAGCTCGTTCCCCCGCTTTCGCCGATGGCGCCGGCTCAGCCCGTCTCGTAGACGAGGAAGCCGTCCGCGCCGCGGCGCGCCTGCGCGGCGCCGGCCAGGCGCAGGTGCTCGAGGTGGGCGTAGGTCTCGCTCTCGGCCATCTCGCCCCAGCTCCGCGGCCGGAAGAGCTTGCGGGAGAAGGCCTGCACGGTGGCGGGGCCGAGCTCGCGCCCGATCCGCTTCACCGTGTCGAGGCGGTCGTAGTGGTGCTGCTTGATCGCGGCGCAGCGGGCGGCGAGGTCGGTGAAGGGATGGCCGTGCGCGGGCAGGACCAGCCGCACGCCCGGCACCGCCGCGGCCTGGTCGAGCGAGGCGAAGAACCCCTCGAGCGGGTCCTTCGAGAGGGCGAGGCCCGAGATGTGCGGCGTGATCGTGGGCAGCACGTGGTCGCCCGAGAGGAAGAGCCCGTCGGCGGGATCGTGCAGGCAGATGTGGTCCTCGGTGTGGCCGGGGGTGTGGCGCACCACCCACTCGCGCCCGCCCAGGCGCAGCACCTCGCCGGCGGCGACCGGCCTGGTCACGGCCGGCACGAAGGAGCCGCCGAGCCAGCGCGCGACCCGCCAGCGCAGCCGCATCTTGAAGGGGGGGCGCGGATGCTGGCCGCCCCACGGCGTCCGATGGTTCCAGCCGGCGAGGATCCGGCGCTGCGCCTCGTCGTTGGCACCCGAGGCGCTGAGATCGTCGACCGAGACCTCGGGATCCTGCGTCGCCTCGACCACGCCGAAGCGGAACGAGCGGTGCGCCACCACCTGCGCGCCCGCCTCGCGGGCGAGGCGGGCGGCGCCCCCGAAGTGGTCGGGGTGCGAGTGCGTGACGATCACGGTGTGGACGTGCTTCGGGCGCAGGCCGGCCTGGGCGAGGCGGTCACGGACCGCCTTCCAGCTCCCCGGTGTCGGGAGGCCGGGATCGACGACGGCCGCGCCGCGCTCGTCGACGAGCGCGTACATGTTCACGTGCCCGAGCCCCGGCATCGCGATCGGGAGCTGCATGCGGAGCAGGTTCGGCGCCACCTCGCGGATCTCGCGCGCCGCCGGCTCCTGCTCCTGCTTGGGCTTGCGGGGCTCGGGGGAAGGCGGATGCGGATGCGGATGCGTGTGCGACACGGGGTCGCGCAGGGTAGGGGTTTGCGATCAGGCGAGCACCCCCCAAGCCGCAGGCCCCGTTCCCGGAGACCGCCTCCCGCGCGCAGGCGGCCGCCCCGCTCGTGGCTACCGTTGCCGCTGCCGTGCTGCGCCCCCTCGCGATCCTCCTCGCCGCCTCCCGCTGCGGGCTCGTCGCGCTGCTCCTCCAGGCGTGGCTGCGTCCCAACCGGGCCGTCGTGGACGCGCGGCTCGCGCTCGAGCACTGGGACGCCGTCGCCGACGGCATGCACAACTCCAACACCGACATGATCTGGTGGCGCGACGCCGCCACCAGCGACGACGCCGTCACCTGGACCCCCTTCGAGCCGGTCGGTCCCGAGGGCTGGCTGTTCTGGCGCCCGAAGTCGCCGGACGGCGGTGCGACCTGGTACGTGCCGGCCTACTGGAGGGACCACGGCGAGTCGATCCTGCTGCGCTCGCGCGACGGCCGGGGCTGGGAGCGGGTCTCGGCGATCCACCGCGGCGACGGCAACGACGAGACCGCCCTCGAGTTCCTGCCCGGCGGCCGCCTGCTCGCCACCGCGCGGCTCGAGGTGACGCCCGACACCGTCCTAGGTCACTGCGACGCGGGCACCGCGATCGCGGTCGCCGATCCGCCCTACACGACCTGGCGGACGGCCCGCTCCCAGGTGACGCGTCTCGACGGCCCGGCGCTGTTCCGGGTCGGCGACACGGTCTTCGCGGTGGCGCGCCACCAGCCCGGGGCCCGCGGCTGGTGGACCCGCCTGGGAGGGGTCCTGTCGCGCAAGCGCACGGCGCTCTACCGGGTCGAGCCCGGGCGGCTCGTCCACCTCTCCGACCTGCCGAGCGCGGGCGACACCTCCTACGCCGGCGTGGTCGTGCGCAACGGCTTCGTCCACGTCGACTACTACACGAGCCGGATCGACCGCGACTACCCCTGGCTCCTCGGGATGCTGCTGCGGAGCGACATCCGGATGGCGCGCTTCCCGGTCGACTCCCTGCTCGCGCTCTCGCGCGCGACACCCTGACGGCCGCGGCCGGGAGCGGATACACTCGGCTCCGACCTCGCGGGACCCGGAACGGGGAGCGGAGCGCTCCCGCGATCCGGAGGACCCGCCGGGCAGGAGGCGGCTCCATCCATGCGCAGCGATACCGCGGTCCGATCCCGACACCTGCACCACGTCGCCTACGTGACCCGGGATCCCGAGGCGACCTACGACTTCTACACGAACAAGCTCGGGATGAAGCTCGTGCGCACCGAGAACCACCGGCAGGGCGACGGCTACTTCCGGCACTTCTTCTTCGACATGGGGCAGGGGGAGTGCCTCGCCTTCTTCGTGGTGAGCGACGTGGGCGAGGAGCCGGACTACCGGACGGCCATCTCGTCCGGCAACGGCCTGCCGATCTGGGTCAACCACCTCGCCTTCGCGCTCGACTCGCTCGAGGAGCTCGAGGCCATGAAGGCGCGGCTGCGCCGGCGCGGCGTCGAGAACATGCACGAGATCGACCACGGCTGGGCGACCTCGCTCTACCTCGTGGACCCGAACGGCATCCTGGTCGAGTTCTGCGTGACCACCGACGCCGCGCACTTCGCCCAGACCGAGGAGGAGGCGCTCCGCCTGCTGCGCCTCCCGCCGGCGGAGATCCCCGAGGAGACCCGCAAGGAGCCGAGCATCGCCCGCCGGGCGTAGCCCGCGAGGCGCGCGGAGGTGCGAAGCGGCACGCTCGCCTGGGACGGCTTCTACCGGGGCGACGTGCACGGCAACGGCCTCGTCGCGCTCTTCCGCAACCAATCGAGCTCTCGTCGCCCGGCCCTGCCCCTGCCCGCCGCGGCCAGCGGCTCCTTCACGGTGCGCGACGTGCTCGGCGGAGGCTGCTGGCGCGCCGGCGGCGCGGCGCTGCGCGCGGGCGGCGGGATCGCGCTCGCCGCGGGCGCGGACTGCGTCCTGCTCAGCGTGGACGGGCCAGCAGGCGAGGGATCCTAGAAGTGGAAGTTCCAGATCAGGTAGAACATCCCGACCTGGTCGTCGCTCCCCGTCCTGCGAACGAAGCGGCCGGGAAAGAGATGCGCGTAGCCGGTCAGGATGTCGAGGTGGGCGTCGATGTGGAAGTTGACGATCAGCGTGAGGTCGTCGCCGATGTGGCGCCCGGCGTCGCCCGACGGGTCCCGCCGGTAGGGAACGCCGACGATGTTGTAGAGCGCGTCCTTCTCGCTCACCAGCTCCAGGTGGTGGTACTGCAGGCGGACCATGATCCACTTGGTCGGCCATACCCCCAGGTACGCGCCGAGGTCGTGCACGTTCTGGCGGCCGACGACATCCGACCAGCCCTGGTAGTAGTGGCCGAAGGGGAAGAGCGGGTGGAAGGTCGTGGCGCGCCCGGAACCGGGATCCTGATCGCCGGACGCGAAATCGTAGTAGGCCCAGAGGGTGGGATCGAGCGGGGCGCCCTGGAAGTGATAGCCGACACCCACCGAGGACGAGCCGGCCAGGAGGTCGTTGCGAGTGCTCTCGCCGACCTGGAGCATGGCCTCCACGTCCCATAGGAATCGCCCGTAGTCTCCGTAGTAGCGCCCCCCGATCGTGTGGACCTGGAAGGGCATGCGCTCGATGCCCAGCGCGGTGTTCCGGTTGTCGTTGTCGAGCATCAGGTAGTACGCATCGACGAAGTGGTTCTTCCGGGGCCGATAGGTCGTCCACAGACCGACCAGATTCTGGTCGCCGTCCGCATGATTGGGGCGCGACTCGTAGACGGAGTTGGCATGCGGTGCGAAGACGTTGACGGGTTGCACCCAGAAGAGGTCGAGATCGAGCTTCTCGCTCGTGCGAAAGACCTTCACGCCCTCGAAGGTGCGCCGGACGTTGGCCCAGTCCAGGGTCGAGATCAGCCGCTGCGAGCCGTAGAGCATCTCCTGCCGCCCGACGCGCAGGTACACGGCCTTGTCCCGGACCTCTCCGAGGTTCATGTCGACGAACAGGTTCTGGATGTCGTGATGATCCGCGTCGAGCGGGCCGATCGGAAGGTCCTCGTCGAAGATGCGCGCGTCGTAGGGCTGGACGAACGCGCGGACCTTGTCGCGGTACCACAGGTCCGCGTAGATCGTCGTGCGGAGCATGTCGAAGGTGTTGTTGTTGCCGCTGAGGCGGCTGCTCTGCTCGTTCTGATGCCGCCACTGGACCTGCGCTCCCAGGTTGAGGAGCCAATCCTCGCCGAGCCGGATGCGGTGGATCGGGTCGAAGACGTCCTTCTGCGTGTTGTTCGGGTCGTCGAGGTAGCGGAAGTCGACGTCGAAGAGGGGCGGGGGCGAGAGGCCATAGGCCCGATAGGGATACCGGGGCGGCCCATCCCGCCGGGTGCCGCGAAGGGCGTCCATCAGGGAGTAGTAGCCGGGCCCCGACGGCCAACGGGGAAAGTCGCCGAGCGGCGGCATGGGCCGCGCCGACGGCACGTTCGCCATCCATCCCGGCGTCGTGCTCGGGGCCGCGGTCTGCGCAAGGGAGGGAGGGGCGCTCGCAGACGAGAGACCGGTCGCCAGGAGGATGCCCGCGGTCGCCGCTCGCCAGGCCATGTCGGCCTCTCCTCGTGGAGGGAAGTTCCGCCCCCGGGTTGCAAGTCACGTACCCAACGCGGGCGACGCTGCTGCTGCGATCGACCCGCTGCTGTCGCGAGCCGCCACACGCGCCGCGCGCGCTGCGCGCTCCTGACTCAGCTCACCCGCGGCCGCGTGCGGCCGATCGAGCGCGTCCGCGTTCGACGTCTCGCCTCTGGTCCCCCGTCTCCGTCCCGGCTCGTTCCGATCTCCTTCGACGCGAGCGGCGGCCGGTGTAGGATCTGCCGCGCGCCGCGTGAGCGGCCTCGCCAGGGAGTCACGCGGTGAAGCCCGTCCTCGGCGGCGCTGGATGGCGGCCGCTCTTCACGCCGCGCGCGAGCGGCTGCTACGTGAACGACCACTGCGTCGTACAGGCGCCCGACGGGCGCTGGCACGTGTTCGGCATCACGAAGCCGACCCCCGACGTCGATCCGCAGCAGGAGCGCTGGTTCTGTCACGGGTCGGGCGCCTCGCTCGTGACCGGCGCCTTCGAAGAGCACAACCGCATCTGCGATTTCGGCCACCGCGCCTGGGCCCCGGCCGTCGCCTTCGACGGCCAGCGCTGGATCCTGCTCTACGGCCCCGACCTGCTGCGTGCGGCGGTGTGCGACGACGAGCGCCTCGATCACTGGCGCGAGATCCCGTGCACGCTCGCCGGCGCGCCGATCCAGGCCGTGCTGCGTGACGGCATGGTCTTCCGCCTCGACGACGACACCTGGCTCCTCTACGCGACGGGCAAGCGCGGCCAGACGGGCGCCGTGAGCGTCTGCGTCTCCGAGAACCTCCTGGACTGGCGCTTCGTGCGCTTCGCGCTCCGCACGGGCGGCACCGCGCCGAAGAACCCGCCCTGGGCCGCCACCGAGTCGCCCTTCGTATTCCGCCACGGCGGCGCGTACTGGCTCTCGATCACCTACACGACGAGCTTCGACGGGCCCGCCGGGTACCACGAGACGCTGCTCTTCCGCAGTACCAACCCCTTCGACTTCGGCACCTACACGGGCGAGGGCCCCGACGAGGTCGCGGCGACGCTCCCCGCGCATGCGCCCGAGTACCTCCGCGATCCCCGGAGCGGCCGCTGGTACGTCACGAGCTGCGGTTGGCCGCACCCGCACTGCGGTACGGTGATTCCGGGGAGCGTCGCGATCCGGGAGCTCGATTGGATGGAGTGAAGCGCGTCATGCCGACCCCGTCGTCCGGCCCGCGCGGGTCCGCGCGATGAGCCGGCTCACGCGGCGCGAGCTCCTCGCCGGCGCCGCCGGCGCCGGGCTCGGCTGGGCCGGCGCGACCCTGCCCGCGCGCTGGCTCGCCGATCCGGACCGCCCGCCCGAGCTCTACGAGTCCTTCGTCGACTGCTTCTGGTTCGATGCGGCGGGCCTGCGCGAAGGCCCCCTGCGCCCGCCGCTCGCGGGCGACCAGCGCGCCGACGTGGCGATCCTCGGGGGCGGCTTCACGGGGCTCGCGACCGCCTACCACCTCGCGCGCCGGAATCCCTCCCGGCGCATCGTGGTGCTCGAGGGCGCGCGCTGCGGCTACGGCGCGAGCGGCCGCAACGGGGGCTTCGCCGACCGGACCTACACGGGCTTCCCGGACTACGTCGCCGCGCACGGGCCCGAGCGGGCGCGTCCGGTGTACGACGCGATCGCGCTCGGCATGGCCTCGATCGAGCGCTTCGTCGCCGAGCACGGCGTGGACTGCGACCTCGAGCGCAACGGCAGCCTGCGCATGGCGGCCGGCGACGCCCAGGTCGAGGCGCTGGCGGCGGCCGTCGAGGCGGCGCGCGGCCTCGGGATCGGCGCGCGCCTGGTCGAGGGGGCGGAGCTGCGGGCGCTCGTCCACACCGAGCGCTTCCCGGCCGGCATGCTCGCGCCCGACACCGCGATCCTGAACCCGGCGAAGCTGGCGCGCGGGATGCTGCGCGTGGTCGAGTCGCTCGGGGTCGAGGTCTTCGAGGCCACGCGCGTGCTGCGCGTCGAGCCCGGCGATCCGCTGCGCATCCGCGCCGAGCTCGGGACCGTCTCCGCGCCGCGCGCCGTGATCGCGCTGAACGGCTACGCGCCGCAGATCGGCGTCCTCGCCCGGCGGCTCGTCCCGCTCGCCAACTACGTCGTCGCGACCGAGCCGCTCTCGCCGCAGCAGTGGGAGGCGATCGGCTGGAGCGGGCGCCAGGGGCTCTCGGACGCGCGCGTGCAGTTCATGTACCTGCGCCCGACCGCGGACGGCCGGATCGTCGCGGGCGGCGAAGGCGCACCCTACACCTACGGCAGCCGCCCGAGCAGCGGGATCGACGCGTCCGTGGTCGAGAGGCTCCGGCGCAGCCTCCTCGAGACCTTCCCGCAGCTCGCGGGGATCCGCTTCACCCACGCCTGGGGCGGCACGATGGCGTTCACGCGCGACTTCACGCCGCGCATCGGCTCGCTCGACGACGCCGGGCGCCTCGCCTTCGGGCTCGGCTACTGCGGCGAGGGCGTCGTGATGAGCCAGCTCTTCGGGCGCCTGCTGGCGGCCGTCGTCGACGGCCAGCGGCGCGAGCTCGACGGGCTACCGTTCCTCGGCGTGCCGCCGTGGGTCGGCCCCGAGCCGCTCCGCGCCCTCGGCGTCCGCGCGGCCGAGCGCGCGCTGCGCTGGCTCGCGCACGAGCCGTGAGCGCCCTCGCCGCGGGGACCGGCTCGGGATCACGACCGGCGCGAGCCCGGCGGGCTCGCGCCACGGGGAGGAGACGATGAAGGTCTCGGTGTCCGTGGGGAGCGCGTACTACGACGGCTCCCGCTGGAACGACCTGGTCGCCTACGTGCAGGCGGCGGAACGCCTCGGCGCCGACACCGCGTGGTCGGCCGAGGCGTGGGGCATGGAGGCGGTGGCGTCGCTCGGGTACCTGGCGGCGGTCACGCAACGGATCCGGCTCGGCTCGGGCATCATGCAGGTGAGCGCCCGCACGCCGGCCGCCACGGCGCTCACGGCGCTCTCGCTCGCGCAGCTCTCGGGCGACCGCTTCTCGCTCGGCCTCGGTGTCAGCGGCCCGCAGGTGGTGGAGGGCCTGCACGGCGCGGCCTTCGCCGATCCGGTCGGCCGGCTGCGCGAGTTCGTCGAGATCGTGCGGATGGGCTTGCGGGGCGAGCGCCTGCGCTACGAGGGCAAGCACTACGTGCTGCCGCGCCCGGGCGGCGAGGGCAAGGCGCTGCGCTCGTCGATCCCACCGCGCCCCGACCTGCCGATCCACCTGGCGACGCTCGGCCCGAAGGCGCTCGAGCTGACCGGCGAGCTCGCGGACGGGTGGCTCGGCACCTCGTTCATCCCCGAGCACGCCGAGGTGATGCTGGACCCGATCCGGCGCGGCGCCGCCCGCGCGGGCCGCACGCTCGGCGACATCGAGATCCAGGTGAACGCGCACCTGGCCGTGTCCGACGACGTCGAGTCCTTGATCGGGCGGGCCAAGCTGGGAATGGCGTTCGCCCTCGGCGGCATGGGCTCGGCCACCACCAACTTCTACAACGCCGCCTATGCGCGGGCGGGCTTCGCCGACGCGGCGCGGGAGGTGCAGCGGCTCTGGGTGACCGGCGACAAGGCGGCGGCGGTGGCGGCCGTCCCCGAGGAGCTCGTGCTGTCGGCCTACCTGATCGGGACGGAGTCGATGGTGCGCGATCGCATCCGCGCCTACGCGGGCGCCGGGGTCGACACGCTGCGCCTCGGGCCGAACGGCAACACGGCCGCTGAGCAGATCGAACACCTCGAGAGGGCGGTGGACCTCGTCCGCTCGGCGACGGCGGGCTGAGCGATGGCGCACCCGGGGCACCACGCGCTCGAGCGGCCGCAGGAGCTCGCGCTCGTCGTCGTCCCGAGCGGCGAGCGGGTCCGCTGGGGCGAGCTGCGGCGGCGGATCGTGCGGGTCGCCAATGCGCTCCACGACCGCGGCCTGCGGCCCGGGGACCCGATCGCGTTCTGCGTCGAGAACGGCCGTGCCTTCGTGGAGCTCGTGTGGGCGTGCCAGGACGCCGGCTTCCGCTACACGCCGGTGTCCACGCGCCTCACCGCGGAGGAGGTCCGCTACATCGTCGCGGACTGCGGCGCGCGGGTCTTCGTGCACACGGCGCGCACCGCCGCGAGCGCCGCGGCGCCGAGCGGCGTTCCCCTCCTCGATCTCGACGGCGAGGACCGGCCGGGCCGCGAGGGCGACGAGCCGCCGCGCTACGAGCGCTGCGAGGGGGTCGCCATGCTCTACTCCTCGGGCACGACCGGCCGCCCGAAGGGCGTGTGGCGCCCGGCTCCTCCCGCGCCGATCGAGGAGCTGCCGCCCGGCGACCGCTTGCTGGCCCTCGCGTACGGCATCGGCCCCGGGTCCGTGTACCTCTCGCCCGCGCCGCTCTACCACTCGGCGCCGCTGTCCTTCCTGCTGCAGATGGGGCGGATCGGAGCGACCACGGTGGTCCTGGAGCGCTTCGACCCGCTCCTCGCCCTCGAGTGCATCGAGCGGCATCGGGTGACCCACAGCCAGTGGGTCCCCACGATGTTCGTCCGGATGCTGCGCCTCTCCGAGGAGGAGCGGACGCGCTACGACCTGTCGTCGCACGGCTTCGCCATCCACGGCGCCGGCCCGTGCCCGATCCCGGTCAAGGAGGCGATGCTCGACTGGTGGGGGCCGATCCTCCACGAGTACTACGCCGGCACCGAGGGCGCCGGCACCTGCGTGATCGGGCCGCAGGAATGGCTCGCGCACAAGGGCTCGGTGGGTCGCTCGCTGCGCGGGCCCGTCCGGATCCTCGACGAGGCGGGCCACGATCTGCCGCCGGGCGAGGTCGGCGAGGTGTGGTTCACGAACGGCAGCGACTTCCGCTACCACAACGACGACGCGAAGACGAGCGAGGCGCGGACCCCGTCGGGCGGCGCGTCGTTCGGCGACATCGGCTACCTCGACGACGAGGGCTACCTCTACCTCACCGGGCGCAAGGCCTTCACGATCATCGTCGGCGGGATCAACGTCTACCCGCGCGAGATCGAGGAGGTGCTGCTCGCGCACCCGGCGGTGCGCGACGCCGCCGTCTTCGGCCTGCCCGACGACGAGTACGGCGAGCAGGTGAAGGCCGTGGTGGAGCCGGTGGGCGCGATCGCCGCCAGCCCCGAGCTCGAGCGCCGGCTGATCGAGCACTGCCGGCAGCACCTCGCCACCTTCAAGCTGCCGCGCTCGATCGACTTCCTGCGCGAGCTCCCGCGCGAGCCGACGGGCAAGCTGCGGACCGGCCTGCTCCGCCAGTCCTATCTCTCGGCGTGATTCCCCGGCCGAGCGCGCGCGGGTGCGCTGCTGCTACGGAGCGCGTGGCCCCCGGGGCGGGCGGCGAGGGCACGGTGGCGAGCATCGCGAGCGGGAGGAAAGCTCGAGCGCGCCGGGAGTCTTCTCGTGGCCGCGGCGTCCGGCCACGGTCACACCGAGGGGGCCCCTTCGATTCCGGGGTTTCACCACAACCGGCGATGCCGGATCAGGGCTAATCTTCCGCCGCGGCAACGTCCGCACGCGGGCACCGAGCACGGCCACGGTGATCGCGTCGGCCGCAGGGCTCGGGTCGACCATGCGAGAATCCCGCCCCTTGGCGACGCAAACGCGAGACGAGCCCCCGGGCCCCGCGCTCCCGGAAGCGCTGCTCGGGCCGGTGGACGTGACGCTCTGGGCGGTCGATCGCGAGCGCCGCATCACGCACGTCGCCGGCGCGGGTATCGCCCGCCTCCGGGTCTCGGCCGACGAGTTGACGGGGCGCGACCCGGCCGAGGTGTTCGGGCTGCCGGCCAGCCATCCCTTCCTCGTCGCCTTCGACCGGGCGCTCGGCGGTGAGGTCGCGGAGGCGCGGAGCGAGTGGGCTGGCCGCTCCTTCCACGTGCGGATCGCGCCCGTCCGCGACGCGGCCGGCGCGGTGGTCGGCGCCGCCGGCGTGAGCGTGCCCATGCTGCGGGAACTCGGGGAGCGGCCGCTGGTCCTCGACGAGGTCGCCGAACGCTTGCGCCTCGTCCTCGACTCGAGCCTGGCCGGAATCGCGGGCCACGATGCCGAGGGCCGGATCCGGGAGCCCAACGACGCCTTCCTCGCGATCACGGGCTACACGCGCGAGGAGCTTGCGGCCGGTCGGATGCAATGGAGCGCGCTCTCGCCCGCCGGCCACCGCGCGCGCCACCTCGCAGCCCTGGCCCAGGCCGCCCGGACCGGACGCTGTCCACCCTTCCAGACGGAGATCGAGCGGCGCGATGGCTCGCGCGTGGCGGTGTTGGTCGGACTCGCGCGCCTGCCCGGCCGGCTGCGCGAGATGGTCGTCTCGATGGTCGACGTGTCGGCGCACCAGCGCGCCGATCGCCGCCTCCGTGCCCAGTTGTTCGCCACCGAGACCCTCTCCGGAGCGGTGTCCGTGGCGCAGGCCCTGTCGGAGCTGCTGCGCACGCTCGGGGAGACGCTCCGCTGGGACGCGGGTGCGATCTGGCTGCACGAGGAAGGCCGGATGCGCTGTGCGGCCGCCTGGCCCGGGCCGGAGGGGGGAGGGAGCGCCATCGCCGCGGGCGCCGGGACGCACGAGCTGGAGCGCGGCCGGGGTGCGGCGGGCCGGGCGTGGGCCGAGCTCCAGCCGATCTGGATCGACGGCCTCGAAGCCGGGCCGGAGGCGCTGCGCGAACGCTCCGAGGACGCGCTCTGCGCGGGCCTGCGCTGCGTGGTCGCCGTGCCCGCAGCAGCGTCGGGATCGGGGATCGTCGGGGTCCTCGCGCTCGCGAGCCAGGAGGCCCGGCCGCGCGACGCCGAGTTGCTGGCGACACTGTTCGGCATTGCGAGCCAGCTCGGGCTCTTCGTCGAGCGGCGCCGCAGCGAGGAGGAGCGTAAGGCCACGGAGCGAGAGCGCCTGCGGATCCTCGCGCGCCACGAGCTCCACGTCGCGCGGATGCCGCTCGCCTGCGTGGCGCTCGACGAGGACCTCCGCATCGCATCCTGGAACCCGGCCGCCGAGCGCATCTTCGGCTGGCGCGCCGAGGAGGTGCTGGGCACCGGCCCCTTCGAGACGCTGTTGGGCGACGACGTGCGGCCCGCGATCGACCACGCCCTCCAGCGGTTGCGCGGCGGCTCCGAGCCCGTGGTCGCGTACCGGATCGAGAACCGCACCCGCGACGGGCGGCGCATCGTGTGCGACTGGGTCAACACCCCGCTCCTGGACGAGTCGGGCTACCTGGTCGGACTCGTCGCCATGGCACAGGACGTCACCGAGCAGGTGCGCATGGAAGAGAGCCTGCGCACCAGCGAGGAGCGCTACCGCACGATCGTCGAGACCACCCAGGAAGGGGTCTGGATCGGCGACCTCGCAGGCCGCACGACCTTCGTGAACGGCCGGCTGGCCCAGATGCTCGGCGCGCCGCGCGAGTCGCTCCTGGGCCGCTCCTTCCTCGACTTCGTGCCCGCGGCCGAGCGGGAAGAGCGGCTCCGTGACTTCGGCGATCTCCTGCGCCGCGGAGAGCGCGTCGACGACATCCGCCTCGAGCGGGCCGACGGCTGCACGCTCTCGATCCAGGTCTCGGGCACCGTCTTGTGCGACGAGCACGGCCGCCAGACCGGCGTGCTGGTGATGGGAACCGACGTCACCGAGCGACGCCGGCTCGAGGCGCAGCTGCTCCAGTCCCAGAAGATGGAGGCGCTCGGCCGTCTGGCCGGCGGCGTGGCACACGACTTCAACAACCTGCTCACGGTGATCGTCGGCGCCGCCGAGCTGTTGGGCGAACGGCTCGGCACGAGCGATCCGGACCGGGAGCTCTTGGAGGAGATCCAGAAGGCGTCGCAGCGAGCGGCGGCGATGACGCAGCGGCTCCTGACCTTCGGCCGCCAGGTCGTGGTGCGGGTCGAGGTGCTCGACCTGAACGAGTGCGTCAGCGAGAGCGTCAAGATGCTGCGCCGCCTGCTCGGCGAGGACGTGGACCTGGTGCTGCGCTGCGCGCCGGGCCTGGGTCGCGTGCGGATGGGTGCCGCGCAGCTCGACCAGGTGCTGCTGAACCTGGCCGTGAACGCGCGCGACGCGATGCCGCGCGGCGGATGCCTCACGGTCGAGACCCGCAACGAGGAGCCCGGGGGCGCCTTCGCGAGCGAACACCCCGAGCTCGGCGACGGTGCCTGGGTCGTGCTCGCGGTGCGCGACACCGGGCACGGCATCGAGCCGAACACGCTCGGCCGCATCTTCGAGCCCTTCTTCACCACCCGGCCGACGGGGCGTGGCACCGGGCTCGGGCTTGCCACGGTCTACGCCATCGCGCAGCAGAGCGGTGGACACGTCTTCGTGCAGAGTGAGCCTGGCCGAGGCAGCCTCTTCGAGCTCGTCCTCCCACGAGTGGCGGAACCGGCCGCAGCGGCCGGCGAGCCCGCTCCCGAGCCGCCGACGGCGGGAAGCGAGACCGTGCTCCTGGTCGAGGACGAAGAGGGTGTGCGCTCGCTCGCGTGGCGCGCTCTGACGGAATCGGGCTACCGCGTGCTGGTGGCCGCCAGCGGCGCGGAGGCGCTCGCGCTGCTCGAGACGCGCCCGGAGCGCGTCGATCTGCTGGCGACCGACGTCGTGATGCCCGGCATGAGCGGCCGCGAGCTCGCCGAGACGCTGCAGGCGCGCCGGCCGGGCCTTCCGGTGCTCTACCTGTCCGGCTATACGGACGACTCGGTCCTTCGCCACGGGGTGCTGGCCGACGAGGTGGCCTTCCTGCAGAAGCCGTTCTCGGGCCGAGCGCTCGCGACCCGCGTACGCACGCTCCTCGACGCCGTCCGCGTCCTGGACCGCAGCGCGAACCGCGGGGCGTAGCGAACCCCGCCGTTCGCGCTGCGCGGGGACGGTCAGCGAGCCTCGCGAGCCCTCGCCAACGGCGGTGCAGGCTCGGCAAGAAGCTCGCGCAGGCAGTCGAGCAGCACTTCCTCGGGCACCGGCTTCGAGCAGAGCGCCCATCGCGGCCGCCCGCGGATCCACTCCTCCAGTTCGCCGAAGGAGGGGTGCGACAGGGCCAGCACGACGATCGGTACACCCCGGACGAGGGGGGGGCGCACCCCCGGCGGGGGTGGGACGCCGATCACGAGCACGTCCTCCGGTTCCGCCGCGGGGAGCTGGCAGCGAGACACGACGTAGCCGGCGTCGCCCAGCACTGCCGACAGCGACTCCACCAGGCCGGCGTCGCGGTCGATGATGCGCACGCGCGGGCGCCGGAGGTCGCTCATGGCAAAGAGGAGCCGGCGCCACGGCGCAGGCCGAGCTCTCGCATCATGCGCGCGAGGTTCGAGCGATGGAGGCCGAGCCGCCGTGCCGCCTCGGCGGGGCGTCCTCCGCTCTCGAGCAGTGCCCGCTCGATGGTGCGGACCTTGAAGGAGCGCAGCGATTCGGCGTAGCGTCCGCTGCCGGCGTCGCCCGCTTCGAGCACGCGGCGCGAGAGTCGCTCGCGGCCGACGCTCCGCTCGTCAGGATCGACGAGGGCGTAGAGCCGGCGCAGCTCGTTCTCGAGCTCGCGTACGTTGCCCGGGAACTCGTGCACCGCCAGCGCTTCGAGCGCGTCGTCGGCGAGGGTGAGCGGCGTGCGGCCGAGCTGGCTGGCAATCCGTGTGTTGAGCTCCGCGAGCAGGAGCAGCAGGTCCTCGCGGCGCTCGCGCAGCGGCGGGATCTCGATGCGGATCACGTCGATCCGGTACAGGAGGTCGCGGCGGAACGCCCCCGACCCGACGGCAGCGTCGAGGTCGCGGTGGGTGGCCGCGACGATCCGCACGTCGCTGTGCCGCACCTTGGTCTCGCCGAGCCGCCGCGATTCGCCGAGCTCGAGGAAGCGGAGCAGCGCGCCCTGGAGCGGGGGCGGCATGTCGCCGATCTCGTCGAGGAAGAGCGTCCCGCCGTCGGCAACCTCGACCAGCCCCGGCTTGGCGTTGACGGCACCCGTGAAGGCACCCCGCGCGTGTCCGAACAGCTCGCTCTCGAGCAGCGCCTCGCCGACCAGTGCGCAGTTGATCGAGACGAAGGCGGCGCGGGCACGGTCGCTCGCCGCATGGATGGCACGGGCCAGGATCTCCTTCCCACAGCCGGTCTCGCCGAGCAGCAGCGCCGGAAGAGGCGAACGCGCCGCACGCCGAGCAAGCCCGCGCACGCGGCGTGCCGCCTCCGACTCCCCGACGAACGCCTCGAATCCGGTGCGCGCGTCGAGCGCCTCGGCGAGGCGCTCGACGTCGTGCGCGAGCCGGCGGTTCTCGTCGGCCAGCGCCTCGGCCTTCGCGGAGAGCGCGGCGATCGTGGCGCGGTCGCTCTCGCGCAGGCGCGTGCTGACCACGCGAAGCAGGTCCAGCGCCGCCTCGGGCACCGACCCCACCGCGTCGAGGAAGGTGCGCGCCGGCACCTCGAGGACGGTCAGTCGGGCGCGCGCGACCACGCTTGCCGAGCGCGGCCCCTCGTCGAGCAGCGCCATCTCCCCGATCCAGTCGCCCGGTCCGCGCTGGGCGAGCGGCACCACCTCGTGCGCGGTGAGCCGCTTGCGGACGAGCGCCTCGCCGTCGAGGACCAGGTACACGTCGTCGCCCGCCTCGCCCTCCGCGACGACCTGCTCTCCCGGACCGAACACCCGCACGGCGCTCTCGCTGACGAGGCGGTCGATCCGGCTCGGAGCGAGTCGGCGAAGGAGCGGGACAGCGTGGAGGCGGTCGAGGATCGCGAGTCGGTCCACCAGCGTGCATCGTATCACTTCGATCTCCACGTTGTCGAAACAACAACATCAGGCTCCCGAAGATCGGCAGTAGATCAGCCAAGTATTCGATTTCGAAGACGAAACCAAGTCCCTCCGAGTGGGTATGCGGTTTGCTCTGGTGCTTCGCCGATGGGGGCAGGGTGCGAACCATCTGCAGGCAGCTCGCGGGCTCACTGCAGGCCAGTGCTCTCGCCGGTGCGCTCATGGCCGGCGCGACCGCGCCGCTCGGGCTCGGCCCGGTGGTCTTCGTGGCGCTCGTCCCGTTCCTGCTCGGGGCGCTCGGCGCGGGCTCCGCGCGGCGCGGGGCTGCGCACGGGGCGGTCTGCGGCACCGCCTTCTTCGGGCTCGGCTTCCTGTGGGTTCCGCTCGGCGTCGGAGGGCCCGTCCTGTGGGCCGCCTTCGCGCTCGGCGTGCCGCTGCTCGCGCTCCCCCTCGCGGCGCTCGGCGCGGCACTCGCCGTCGGCGCTCGGCGCGCGGGCGCGGCCTGCGCGCTCGCCGCCTTCCCGGCCGCGTGGGTGGCACTCGAGACGCTGCGCGCGAGCGGCCCGCTCGGCACACCCTGGCTGCGACTCGGCGACGCCCTGGCGACCTGGCCCGCGCTCGCCCAGCCGGCGGCCCTCGGCGGCGTCGCCCTGCTCTCGGGCTGGGCCGCGGCAGCGAACGCCGCACTCGCCTTCGCGGTGCTCGCGCCCCACGCCCTGCAGCGGCAGGTGGCCGCGCTCGCGCTGATCGGCGGGCCGGCGCTCGCCGGCGCAGAGCGTCTCGCGGCCGCCGACGCCTCGCTGGGGGCGGGGCCCGCAGCGGTGCGCGTCGCGGCGGTCCAGCCCGACGTCCCGAGCCGTGAGCGCCACGCCCCGGCGCGCTTCGACACCAACCTGGGGCGCTTGCTCGCGCTGAGCCGCGCCGCCGGTGAGGCCGGCGCCGATCTCCTGGTCTGGCCGGAGGGCGCCTTCGAGCGCACCGGCGATCGGCGCGGCGATCTCTTCCTCGGGACGATCGCGAACCACCTGGCGACACCGATCGTCGCCGGACTGCGCCGTGCGACCAGCGACGGCTCCCGAGAGCGATGGAACTCGGTCGCCCTTGCGACACCGGGGGGAGACACCCGCATTGCCGGCGACAAGGTGCGCCCGGTACCGCTCTACGAGCGCGCGCCCGACACCCGGTTCGCGCGCCGGCTCGCGCGAGCCGGGTGGTGGCCCGGCAACGTGCGTCCGGCCCCCGAGCCCGGCCTGGTGGACGTGCCGCTGGCCGACGGCGCGAGGCTGCGTGCCGGCATCCTGCTGTGCATCGACTCCGCGCACCCCGACCTGGCTCGCGGGCTCCGCCGGCGCGGCGCTTCGCTGCTGCTGAGTCCGGCCAACGAGGCCGAGTCGGGCCCCTGGTCGGCCCGCCAGCACGCCGCGATCGCGCGCCTGCGTGCGATCGAGGTGGGCCTGCCGCTGGTGCGCGCGGCCAACACCGGCCCGAGCACCTGGATCGACGCCTACGGGCGCGAGACCGCGCGCATCGAGGCCGGGACCCGCGCGATGCGGGTCGCTCCCGCCGGCGCGCCGGCGCCGATCACGCCCTACGCGCGCTGGGGTGTGGGACCGGCCTGGCTGGGCCTGCTGGCGCCCGCCGCGCTCGCCGCGCTGCGGCACCGCTGCCGGCAGGGGATCCGATCCTGTTCGGGGGCGCAGCAGACGCTCGCCCCGCCTTCCACCCCGGAGACCTCCAGAGGAGAATGGGCATGACGCCTGGTATCGAGGGGATCCATCGAGAGCAATGGCTGCGCCTCGCGTTCGCTGCGGGCGCGTGTGCGCTCGCGCTCACTGCTGCAGCACCGGCCTTCGCCAGCGACGGCGGCTCGGCGGCGCCGGAGCCGGAGTGTGGCGACACCGAGGACAACGACGGCGACGGCTTCGTCGACTCCGAGGATCCGGATTGCGTGGATCCGTACGACGAGAGCGAGTCGGCCGACGGCGAGGCGCTCCTTCGGGAGGGCAGCGGGCCGATGGCGACGTACTACGAGGCGGTGGTCGGCGATTCGCTCGCGAGCCTCTCGAGTACGGACGCGACGCTGCCCACAGCGCTGCACGTCGAGTCGGCCGCCGCGACCGTCGCCTATACGTCTTCGGCCGGCCCCGAGCGCCGCCAGTGGGAGCTGCGCGTCGACGGCTTCGAGCGCAATCACGAGCGCGTCGACGCGATCTATGACATGGTGCTGCTGCTGCCGCTGCCGGCAGCCGCCGGCGGAGGCGACGCCTTCCTGCCGTTGGACCGCGGCGTGCGGATCGAGGAGGGCCTGCCGGGCCGCTCGGTCCCGCTCGTGTACGGGGGCGAGAAGGTCGTGCTCAAGCGCAACGTGGGGCTGGAGAAGGGCCTGCTGCCGCAGGTGGTCGGCGACGGTGCGGGCCGGCTGCCGTCGCTCGACGGCACCGGCTACCGGTGGACCGCGTGGGACACGATCGTGGAGCGTGACGCCGGGTTCGGCGACGTCGTCCAGGCTCGCGCCGTGCTGCGCTACGAGACCGCAACGGGTGTGGCGCCGCCGGCCGCCGGCGACGCGCGGCTGGCGGCGTACCTGATCACCTGGATCCCGCAGCTCTCGGCGAGCGTCCCGCCCTACGCGGTGCGCATGGACGTCGTCGAAGCGAGGCCGTAGCGCCCGATCCCCCGGGCAGGGAGGAGGTCGGATGACGCCCCGTTGCGCGTGCTGCGGCGCCGGCGGCCTGCCCCCCGAGAGCTGTTTCTGCCTGCGCTGCGGAGCTCCGCTCGGCACCTCCGCAGCGCAGGCCGGCGGCTATACGCCCGATCACCTGGCGGAGGTGCTCGCGCGGCGCAGCGCGCGCGAGGGGGAGCGCAAGGAGGTGACGGTCCTCGTGGCCGACATTGCGGGCTCGCTCGCGATGGCGCACCGGATCGACCCCGAGGACCTGCACGCGCTGATGGATGGCCTGTTCGCGCTGGCGCTCGACGCGGTCCACGCCGAGCACGGCACGATCAACCAGTTCCGGGGCGACGGGTTCATGGCGCTGTTCGGGGCGCCGCTGGCGCGCCCGCACCACGCGCGCGACGCCGTGCGCGCAGCGCTCGCGATCCGGCGCGCCGCGGCGGGCTACGCCCGGCTCGTCGACGAGCGCTACGGGGTCCCGCTGCTGTTGCGCATGGGCATCCACTCGGGCCCCGTGTGGGTCGGCTCGATCGGGGACCATCTGCGCCGCGACTACACCGCGGAGGGCCCCACCGTGGGCCTGGCGGCGCGGCTCGAGCAGGCAGCCGCGCCGGGCCGGATCGTGATCAGCGGCGTGACGGCGCGCCGCGTGCGCGGCTTCTGCGAGCTGCGCCCCCTCGGCGCACTTCCGGTGCGCGGGAGCCCCGAGCCCGCGGAGGCCTTCGAGGTGCTGGGTGGCGCGGGGCACGAGAGCACGCTCGACGCCGAGCGTGCGAGCGGGCTCGCGCCCTTCGTCGGGCGCGTGGCCGAGATCGCGACCGTGCTGGCGCGGCTCGAGGCGGTGCCGCCGGGCAGCGCGCGCTGGATCGAGCTGGTCGGCGAGCCCGGGATCGGAAAGTCGCGCCTCGCCGACGAGATCCGTTTGCGGGAGGGTGGGTCCTGGCTCGAGGGTCGTTGCCACGAGGCCGCGGAGTCGCGCGCCTACGACGCGTGGCTCGACCTGCTACGCCGCTGGCCGACGACCGATCGGGCCGCGGCGCTGGCGGTCGCCTGCCAGCTCGATGGCCGTGCGGGCGCGGTGGACCCGCCCGCGTGCGAGGAGGCCGTGCGCGTGCTGCTCGACGCGCACGGCGGCCCCACCGGCCGGCCCGTGACGATCCTGCTCGAGGACGTGCAGTGGCTCGACGGATCGTCGCTGCGGCTCGCGAGCGCCTTGCTCGAGCGTCCACCCGCCGCCGGCATCTGCTTCCTGGTGACGCGCTCGAGCGAGCCCGGCGGCCGCGGCGACGGGCCGGCGCGCGCGGAGCGCATCCCGCTCGAACCGCTCGGCGCCGAGCACGCCTACGCGGTCGCCCTCGGCTCGCTGACGATGCGGGAGGACCCGGAGGCGCTGGCACTGCTCGCTGCGGAACGGGCGGGCGGGAATCCGCTCTACGTGCTCGAGGTGGCGCGCACGCTCGCGGAGGGCGACGAGGAGCTGCGCACCGCCGCGCGCCTGGAGGCAAGCTGGCGGCGCGCCCGCGTGCGTCTGCCCGATACGCTGCGCGGCGTGATCGCCGCGCGCATCGACGCGCTCTCCGAGGGCGCGAAGCGCCTGCTCGAGGCGGCGGCCGTGTTCGGGAAGCCGTTCGCGCCCGGCCTGCTCGCACGGCTCGCCGGCGAGGACCCCGAGCCGGTGCGCGAGGCGCTGGTGCCGCTGATCGAACGCTCGCTGCTGGTTCCGTGCGGCGCCGGCGCGCTCGACTTCGGCCACCAGATGCACCGGCAGGTGGCGTACGAGCAGATCCTGCTGGCCCGCCGGCGCGAAATGCACCGCCGTTCGGCCGTGCTGCTCGAGGAGAGCGAGGAGCTGCCGAGTGCCGAGCGCGCCTCCGAGATCGGACGTCATTTCGACCAGGGCGACGAGCCGCGACTCGCAGCGCGTGCGCTCGCGACGGCGGGCAAGGGGTACCTGGCGCTCTACGCCGTGCGCGAGGCGGTCAGCCATCTGCGCCGTGCCTGGGAGCTCCTGCGTGCCCCGCCGCTTGCGGGCAGCGAGTCCGCGCTCACGGTGCGGGTCGGGATCGCGCTGGCACGCGCGCTCAACACGCTCGATCGCGCCGGTGAGGCTGCCGCCGTGCTCGATTCGCTGGCGCCCGGCGAACTGCCGCACGAGGACCGTGTGCGGCTCGCCGAGGCGTGGGTGGAGGGCGCATGGGTGCGTTTCGCCGAGGGCGGCGAGGGGGTACACGCACGAGCGCTGCTCGAGCGCGGTCTCGAGCTCGGGCGCGGCGATCGCGCCCTCCTGGGGCGCGCGCACGCGTACCGGATCCGCATGTGCCACCTCGATGGGGAGATCGCTTCCGCCGCAGAGAGCGCGCGCTGGATCACCGAGCAGGCGAGCGCCGCCGGCGACCGGGCCGGCATCGCGTTCGGGCTCGGCAACGAGGGCTACGCCTGGTGTGACACGGGCGCCCTCGACCTGGCTCTCACGCGTTGCCAGGAGGCGCTCGCGCTGGCGCGCGAGGCAAGGCTCGACGTGGTGCAGGCGCTGGCAGCCGGGTGGCTGGCGAAGGCTCACGCCTTCCGCGGCGAGTGCGAAGCCGCGCTCGGTGCCGCGGAGCTGGCTCGCGAGCTCGGCTCCCGGACCGCCCAGGTGAGCGCGGTCTACAACGCGGCACTCTGGACCGGCTACGTGTACCTGCTCCAGGACGAGCCCAAACGCGCCGCCGAGGTGCTCGAGCGCCTGGCCGAGATCAATCCGCGCTGGCCGACCACGCTCGACTGGCTGGCGCTGGCGAGGCTCGAGTGCGGGCGCTTCGGCGAGGCAGCCGATCTGGCCCGCCGCTGCCTCGACGCCCGGCCGCCGCGGCTCGTCCGCCTGCGCGCGCTGCGCACGCTCGGGCTCGCGCTCGGGCTCGCGCCTCATCCCGACCGCCAGAGCGCGGAGCACGCGGTCGAGGAGTCGCTTCGCCTCGCCGCCGACCTCGGCCTCCGGCCGCACGCTGCCGATGCCTACGCCGCCTACGTCGATCTGTGCCGGCGGTTCGGCGGGGAGCGCCGCGCCGAGTACTATGCTGCACGCGCCCATGCCGAGTGGCAGGAGTGTGGCATGGTGCTGCACGCCACGCGGATGGGGGTC
The DNA here is from genome assembly GCA_035063765.1 of Deltaproteobacteria bacterium. Lineage (NCBI taxonomy): Bacteria > Pseudomonadati > Myxococcota > Myxococcia > Deltaproteobacteria bacterium. The sequence goes on along the minus strand of JAPSFT010000007.1, from coordinate 108,853 downwards.
GGCCGCGGTCTACGCGCCGTCGTCACCCCGGAGCTCAGCGATCGCGCGGCGCAGGGCCTCGGGCGAGAAGGGCTTGGCGAGGACACGGGTCGCCTCGACCGCGCGGATATCGAAGCCCCAGCCCGTGATCAGGAGCGCCGGGGCCCGGCAGCCGCGCGCGCGCAGGATGCGGATCAGCTCGAGCCCGGAGCGGCCCGGTAGCGACACATCCAGGATCAGCAGGTCGATCCGATCCGGCTCGGTCGCGAGCGCCTCCGCTTCCTCCGCGCTCGACGACTCGAGCACCTCGTGCCCGTCGCCGCGCAGCGTGCGCGCGATCAGACGGCGCAGGAGCTGGTTGTCGTCGACGAGCAGAACGCGCGAGGCGCGAGCGGCCCCCGCCCGGGCGGGCGGAGCGCCGTCCACCCGGACCGATGCGTCGGTGCGGGCCGGCAGGCGGATCTCGAAGGCACTGCCCCGGTCCGCGTGGGAGCGCACGCGCAGCTGCCCTTCGTGTCGCGCGACGATCTCGCCCACGATCGTGAGGCCGAGGCCGAGCCCGGTCTCGCCCTTGGTCGAGAAGAAGGGCTCGAAGATCCGCTCCTGCAGCTCCGACGCAAAGCCCGTCCCGGTGTCCGAGACCTCGAGTACGGCGTAGTCGCCGTCCCGGCGGGTCCCCACCCGGAGCCGCCCGCCGCGCGGCATCGCGTCGATCGCGTTCGTGATCAGGTTGATCGCGGCGTGCCGGAGCTGGGCCGCCGAGCCGGTCACCACGCCGACGGGCTGGAGGTCTGCCTCCACCTCGATCCGGATGCCGGCAGCGGCAGCCTCGCGCTGCCAGCGCAGGCGGGTGAACTCGAGCGCGTCGCGCAGCACCTCGCGTGCGTCCACGACGTCGCCGGGCCGGGCCAGGGCATCCTCGTTGCGGGCGAACCCGTGCAGCCGCTGGACGAGCCCCCGCGCGTCGTCGGCCGAACGGCGCAGCAGCTCGAGGTCGCCGGGCTCGGGCTCCGTGTCGGACTCGGCGACATGGCAGATCACGCCCAGCAGGTTGTTCAACTCGTGCGCGCAGCCGAGCACCATCTCGCCCACCAGGCGCAGCCGCTCGGAGAGCAGCAGGTGGCGCTCGATGCGGTCGAGGTCGCTGCGGTCGCGCGCGAGTGCGGCAACCCGACCACCCGGCTCGGCCGACCGGCGCAGGCGCAGCTCGACGACGCGCCCGTTGCTGCCGTCCGGGAGGCGCAGTACGCGTTCCGGCTCACCGTCGCGCACGGCGTCGAGCGCGGTGCGCAGCGGCTCACGCTGCTCCGGCGCCACCAGCGCGGCAAGCTGCGCTCCCTCGCGAGCGGCGAGCAGGCGCTCGAAGCCCTCGGAGCAGAGCGCGATGCGGCCGTCGCCGTCGATCGTCGCCGCACCGAGCAGGAGGGCGTCCTCGAGCTCGGTCAGCCAGCGTGATCGGTGCAGGGACGGGTCCAAGCAAACCAGCTCCCGGACGCGCAGCCTGCGCGGCGGCGCGATTGTACCGCCATCCCGATCGTCCGGGTCGATCCGGGCGGGACGACCGCGGTTTCCGACCCCAGGCTGCCCGCTCCGTCACCGGGATCGTGTCGCCGAGCCGACGGGATCTTGCGAGGGCACGGCCCGCTCGGGCGCGCCGGCGCCACCCGCCCGGCCGCGGGCGATCGCGACCGTACCGATCGGCCCGCAGGCTGTCTGGCGCCTCGTCGGGATCGCCGGGCGGCGCGGCCCGCCACGCGTGCGCTCCCCCCCGCCGCCGCGTGGCCTCGGGCGAACGCCCGACCCGGGTCTCGGTGACACATCCCAGCGTCGAGTCGATCAGGCGCCGGCAGCTCAAGACCCCCAACCGCGGGCCGATGACGCGAACGAGGCTGGCCCGCGCGCGCGAGCCGGCTGGAGGGGGCGGCTTTGCTCGCGCTGGTCGGCATCGTGGTCGTCCTGGGCTCCGTGATCGGCGGCTTCGTGCTGGCCGGCGGCTCGGTGCCGGTGCTGTTCCAGCCCTCCGAGTTCATCGTGATCGGCGGAGCCGCCTTGGGCGCGCTGCTGGTGGGCACCCCGGCGGGTGTGATCAAGGGGCTGGTGCGCAAGGTCCCCGCCCTGATCAAGGGCGGCCGCAGCGACCGCGACTACCTGGACCTCCTGCTGATGGGCTTCGAGCTGCTCACGCTGGCGCGCCGCGAAGGCCTGGTAGCGCTGGAGAAGCACCTCGAGAGCCCACTCCAGAGCCCGATCCTCGCCCGCTACCCGAGCATCACTGCCGACGCCGCCGTGCTGACCTTCCTCACCGACACGCTGGAGCTCTTCACCTCGGGCGTGAAGATCGGCGACCACGAGCTCGCGGAGCTTCTCGAGGCGGACCTCCACGTCCGCAAGGAGGAGGAGCAGCGCCCGGCAAAGGCACTGCTCACGATGGCCGACGCGCTGCCCGGGCTCGGCATCGTGGCCGCCGTGCTCGGCATCGTCGTCACCATGGGCCACATCGACGGCCCGCCGGCGGAGATCGGCCATCACGTCGGCGCGGCGCTGGTCGGCACCTTCCTCGGCGTGCTGCTCTCCTACGGCGTCGTGCAGCCGATGGGCCACAACCTCGGCGCGAAGCTCGAGGAGGACCATGGCTACCTGGTGACGCTCAAGGACCTGCTGCTCTCGCTGCACAAGGGTGCCAACCCGGCAATGGCGGCGGAGCTGGCGCGTCGTTCGCTGCCGGCGGAGGTGCGCCCGAGCTCGGCGGAGCTCAGCGAGGCGTGTCGTGCGCTCAAGACCCAGGGAGGCAATGGTGGGGGGTGACGGCCGGCCTGGTCCCACGATCATCATCCGCAAGCGTAGCCGCGGCGGTCACGGCGACGCCCACCACGGCGGCGCCTGGAAGGTGGCCTACGCGGACTTCGTGACGGCCATGATGGCCTTCTTCATGGTGATGTGGTTGATCAACCAGAACGAGGACGTGAAGCGCGCCGTCGGCGGCTACTTCCGCGATCCGCTCGGCACCCTCGAGGTGGCGGGCTCCGACGCCCAGCAGGGGGCCGCCGGCGTGCTCGACGCGGGTTCGGCACCGATGGCGGGGCAGGCGGCCTTGCTGGAGGTGCCACTGGCCCAACCGTTGCGCGGCACGGAGCAGGAGCAGCGCGAGCGTGATCGAAGGAAGCGGCTGGAGGAAGCCGAGCAGGCGCTGCGCCGCCGGCTCGCCGAGATCGAAGGCTTCGAGCGGATCGCGCACCTCGTCGAGGTGACGCTTACCGACGAGGGCCTGCGTATCGAGCTGATGGAGTCCGAGCAGGGCGCCTTCTACGCGCTTGGCAGTCCGGCGCTGACGCCGATCGGGCGGCGGGTGGTCGAGGCCGTCGGTGACTCGCTTCGCACCAGCTCGGGACGGGTGGTGATCGAAGGTCACACCGACAGCCTGGCCTATGCGCCGGGCGGCTACTCCAACTGGGATCTCTCCACCGACCGCGCGAACGCTGCCCGCCGCGTCCTGGAGGGGTCGGGCGTCGCTGCCGACCGCGTGGAGGAGATCCGCGGCTACGCCTCCGGACGGCCGCGCCTCGCCGATCACCCCGAGGATCCGCGCAACCGCCGCGTCTCGATCCTGCTCCGCGACGCCGCCGCCGCACCGGCGGAGTCGAGCCCGCCGGCGCGCGTGGTGCCGGACGGTACACCCGCGGCCGGCCCGCCGGCGCCAGCCACGGGGGGTTGAGCGCCTCGCGGCTCCGGTCGCGCCTCAGCTCTCGATCGCGAGCGCGTCCTCGAGCTGGATCTCGAGCTCCGCGATCATCACCTCGGGCACGCGCAGCGCCTGTGCCTCCAGGGTACCCGCGGGATCGTGGTCGGGGCGCGGCTCGAGACCGATGCCGAGCTTGTTCGCGACGCCGTCCACGAGCCGGACGGCGAGCAGCAGCGCATCGCTCTCGTCCACCTCCTCGTCGTGGTGGTGCAGCACGAGCGCGCGGTACGGATCGGGGATCCGCCACTCGTCGAGCAGGCGCGCACCGAGCGATGCGTGCAGCGCAGCCAGGATCTGGATGACCAGGGTCCCGGTGGGTTCGAACTGCAGTTTACGCGACGAAATCAGATCATCGAGCACACAGAGCAGGAACAGCTTGCCGGTGTCGTGGAGCAGGCCGGCGAGCATGGCTGCGTTCTCGATCTCGGGCACACGCAGCCGGCGCACGAGCCAGTCCGTGCCGAGCGCGCAGGCCAGCGAGTGCGACCACAGCCGCTCGGCCATCGCCTGTAGCTGTGGGTTGCCCATGCGATGGGCCTGCTTCTGGCCCAGGACCACCACCAGCTGCGCGCTGCGCCGCGCACCGAGACGCAGGATGCCCTCGTGGATCGAGACCACCTTGTCGAGGCCGCCGAAGAAGGTCGAGTTGGCCGCGCGCAGCAATGCGCTGGCCAGCGCCGGCTCGGCGGCGATCAGCGCCTCGAGCTCCTCGATCTCGAAGCTGCCCTCGGCGAGCATCTGCTGGGCACGCGCGGCCTTGGGATCGAAGACCGGGATCCGGGCCCTGCCCCCTTCGATCTGCGCGAGCGCGATGTCTGCGAGCGATTCCGACATGGTCACCATCCCAGTAGGCGCCGGACCTCGGCGAGGGGGCGCGGTCGATCGAGTCGAGGCAGCATGCGGATCACCTCGCGCAGCGTGGTGTCGCCACGAGCGGCGCGCACGAGGCCGTCCTCGAAGAGCGTGACGAGTCCGGTGCTCTCCCGGCAGATCTTGCGGATCTCGTGCGAGCTGGCGCGGGCCAGGATCGCGTCGCGTACGGCGGCGTCGAGCACGAGGAGCTCGTAGGCCGCGACGCGGCCCTTGTAGCCGGTGTGGCGGCAGGCATCGCAGCCCCTGCCCGCCCGGAAGGTCGCGCCCTCGAGCGCGGCCGGCGGGCAGCCGAGCCGGCGCAGCTCCACCTGCGTGGGCCGGTGAGGCTGCGCGCACTGGCTGCAAACCCGGCGCATCAGGCGCTGCGCGACCACGCTCACCACCGTCGAGGAGATGAGAAAGGCCTCGATGTTCATGTTGAGCAGGCGCACCAGACCACCGATCGTGTCCTCGGTGTGGAAGGTGGTGAGCACCTTGTGGCCGGTGAGCGCCGCCTGGATCGCGGTCTCGGCGGAGAGCCGGTCACGGATCTCGCCGATCACGATCACGTCCGGGTCCTGCCGCACGATGTGGCGCAGCGTCTCCTCGAAGGTCAGGTCGATCGCCGGGTTCAGCGAGCACTGGCCGATGCCGTCGATCACGTACTCGACCGGATCCTCGGCCGTGAGGATGCTGATCTCCTCGCTGCGGATCTCCTGGATGCAGGAATAGAGCGTCGTCGTCTTGCCCGAGCCGGTGGGTCCGGTGACGAGCACGACGCCGCTCGGACGCTCGAGAGCGTCGTCACGCAGCCGCTCGAGCATGTGGGGCGCCATCCCGATCTCGCCGAGCGAGAGCAGCCGGCGGTCCTGGTTCAGCACCCGTAGCACGATCTTCTCACCGTGCACCGTGACGTAGATCGAGACGCGCAGGTCGGCGTGGCGGCCCTCCGCCTCGTACAGGAAGCGGCCACCCTGGTGGCGGCGCCGCTCGGCGATGTCCGCCTGGCAGAGCACCTTGATGCGGGTGGCGATCGCCGGCGCCACCGTACGCGGCAGATCGCGCAGCGGTGCCAGTACCCCGTCCACCCGCAGCCGCACCGTGAGGCGGTCCGGACGCGGGTCGAAGTGCACGTCGCTGGCGCCCTGGTCGAGCGCCGTCTGCAGGATCTCGTCGACGATCTCCACCACGAGAGAGCCCGAGGCTCCCTCGACCACGACGGCACCCTCTCGACCCGCCAGCCGGCGCAGCGCGGTCTGGATCGCGGTGCGCGCGGCGATCGCGGCCACCACGCGGCCTTTCCCGAAGACGCCTTCGGCAGCCTCGAGTGCGCCGGGGTGGGTGGGGTCGGCAAACGCCACGACGATGCAGTCGTTCTCGCGGCGCACGGGCACGAACTCGTGCTGCTCGCAGTAGCGGAGCGGAACGTCGTCGACGAGCTCCGCTGCCGTGTCCGCGAGGTCGGGCGTCTCGAGCGGGAAGCCGAGGTGGATCGCGAGCACCTCGACCAGCCGGCTCTCCTCGATGAAGTGGTGAGCGACCAGCACCTCACCGATACGCAGCTTGGACGCCGGGTCCTCGCGCTGGATCGCGAGCGCGGTTTCGAGGTACTCGCGGCGCAGGTAGCCGAGCTCGACCAGCAGGTCGCCGAGCCGCACGTCCTGACGGCGGCGGGCCAGCACGGCCTGGAGCGCCATGTCGTCGAGCCCGTAGAGCTCCTTCACCACCTCGAGCAGCGAGCGGTCGCTGCGCAGCTTGGTGCGCACGCGCTCGGCGTGGCCGACCTGCTCGGGCGTGACGAGCCCCTCCTCGATCAGGATCCGAGTCAGCGGCAGCTGCTCCGTCCCTGCCGCGCCGGCGCCTACTGAGTCTCGAGAAGCCAAGGGCGTACCCTCCGTCCGCCGTTTCGGTGCGAGGCCTTGCGCTTCTTGAGCGCTCCGACACGGATCGATGGAAGTGCCGAGCTGCGCTCGGGCGTTCGCTGGAGCGACGGCGGGGCGCGGCACGGCGCTCAGCCGGCCGCGTCGTCGGACGCGAGCGGGAGGTAGACGGTCACGAGCGCGCCGCCCTCCGGTGCGTCCTCGATCGCCATGTCGCCGCCGAGCCCGTCGACGACGAGCGCACGCACCTGCGGCAGGCCGAGGCCCTCGTCTTCGGCGAGCCGGGCGTGGAGCGCGGCGGCTCCGGCTCCGGCGTTGCGTACCACGATCGCCCCGTAGATGCCGGCCGGCGCACCGAACAGGCCGCGTCTGCCCGCGTCGTCGCCGAGCGTCGCGCGGCGGACATGCAGCTCGAAGGTGCCGGAGGCGGGCGCCGCGTCGTCCGCCGGCAGCGCGAGGTTCGCGAGCACCTGCTCGATCCGCTCGCGACCCGCACGCACGCGCAGTGGCGCGTCGGCCACCGCCACCGTGCAGGGCCCGCGCGGTGGCAGGAGACGCTCGAGGAGCGGCGCGAAGGCGGTGACCGCGGCGCCGAGGTCGCATGGCGCCTCTGCCTCGGGCGGCACCGAGCCCACCTGGAGCCGGCGAAGCAGCGCCCCGGCATGCTCGGCCGCCTCGCGGATCGCCGTGAGGTCGTCGCGTGCCTCCGCTGGAGAGGCCTCGCCCCGGAGCAGCGCATCGCTCGCGAACTGGATCGACACGAGCAGGTTGGCGAGCTCGTGCGCTGCCCCGCGCGCCAGCCGGCCGCGCTGGGCGCGGCGCGGCGCGGCGCGGCGGCCGGCGGCTCGCTCTTCCGGCCCGGATCCGGTCTCGTGGAGCGCGACGGCGATCGCACCACCGGCCCCGGCCACGCGTCGTACGCGCAGGTCGAAGGCACGCGGGCCGGTCTCCGTCACCAGCTCGACGCGCAGCGGGAAGGTCCGCTCCGGTGCCGCCGTTGCGGGCGGGCCCGCTGCGGCCGCCGCGCTGACGGCCGCACGGTGCAGGGCCGCCCACGCGTCGCTACCGAGTGCGTCGGCGAGACGCGCGGGCCGTCCGCCTCCGCCTCCGAGCAGCCGCGCGAACGCCTCACTGCTAGCGAGCACGGTGCCGTTCGCGTCGACGAGCGCGATCGCTTCGCGCGTGACGGCGAGCAGCGCACCCAGCTCGTTCACGGGCGTGCCCTCCGCCGGTACGGCGCCGGTGCCTCGCTCGGCGCTCCGCGCCTGGCGGCCTGCAGCCCGTGCCCTTGCGGCGCCGACCCTCGCGTCGGCTCTCGGAGAGCGGTTCGCATCGCGCTTGCTCCTGGTCCCCGCCATTGTCCACTCCGGCCGGCGCGCCGCATCCTGCTCCGATCGCGGTTCCACTTCGTCGCCGGTTCTCGTAGAATGGCGCGCGAGCGCGCGGGAGGCGGCGATGGCCACCCGGATCCTGTTGGCCGACGATCACCAGATGGTTCGCGAGGGGCTGCGGCTGCTGATCCAGAGCCGCACCGACCTCGAGGTCGTCGCGGAGGCGAGCGACGGGCGGGAGGCCGTAGATCTGGCGCGGTGTCATCGACCCGACATTGCGGTACTCGACCTCTGGATGCCGCGTCTCTCCGGGGTCGAGGCGACCCGCCAGATCGCACGCGAGGGCGATACGCGGGTGCTGGTCCTGACGATGCACGAGAGCTGGTCTCATGTTCGCGAGGCGCTGCGGGCAGGGGCCCTCGGCTACGTCGTCAAGAGCGCCGCCGCGCGCCAGCTCCTGGAGGCGGTGGACGCCGTGCGCGGGGGGCGTGCCTTCGTATCCCCGGCGATCTCGCACCACATGGTCGAGGCGGTCCGTGGTGGCGAGGAGCGCCGGGCGGCGCCGCTCGCCATGCTCACCGACCGCGAGCGCGAGGTACTCCAGCTCGTTGCCGAGGGCCTCTCCTCGAAGGAGATCGCCACCCAGCTCGGCCTCTCGGTGAAGACCGCCGAGACGCACCGCGCGAACCTCATGACCAAGCTCAGCATCCGCAAGACCTCGGGGCTGGTGCGCCTGGCGATCCGCGAGGGCCTGGTCGCTCCCTGAGGCCGAGGGCGGAGGCGAGATCGGTAGAAATACCGAGGCTTCCAGGAGCTTCTCCTGACCTCGACGTACAGGGTCTAAGTCCGAGAAATCCACGGTCTCCCCGATCCGCGCCGTCCGGCCCGCCGCCGATCAGCGTCGTGCGTGCCACCGGCAGGCGGCCCGCCGGATCGGAGGCAAGTCCGTGATCGTAAAGCTCCTGCTCGCCGACGATCACCGCCTGGTGCGCGAGGGTGTGCGGCGGCTCGTGGAGGAGGTGCCCGAGCTGCGCGTCGTCGCCGAGGCCGCGACCGGCGAGGAGGCGGTGGAGCTCGCCACCTTGCACGAGCCCGACATCGCGGTGCTGGAGCTGACGATGCCGCGCCTCTCCGGAGTCGAGGCGATCCGGCGCATCCGGCAGCGCGGGCTGCGCACGCGCTGCCTCGTGCTCTCGATCCACGATGGCCAGCTTCAGGTCACCCAGGCGCTCCAGGCCGGTGCGGCCGGCTACCTCGTGAAATCCTGCTCGCCGGCGGAGCTGCGCGATGCGATCGCCGCGCTCGCGGCGGGGCGCACGTACCTCTCGCCATCGATCGCCGACCGCGTCGTCGGGGCGCTGGTGCAACCGGGCGAGGCCGCGTCCCCGGTCTCGCTGCTCACGGGTCGCGAGCGCGAGGTGCTCCAGCTCATCGCCGAGGGCCTGTCGAGCAAGGAGATCGCGACGGCGCTCGGGGTCTCGATCAAGACGGTCGAGACCCACCGCTGCAACCTGATGGCGAAGCTGAAGATCCGGAAGGCATCGCGGCTCGTCCGTGTCGCCATCCACGAGGGCCTCGTCGCGCTCTAGCGGCGCGCGGGAGGGATCGGCCACCGATGAGTACTTCGCAGGCTCCCTTCGACCATCTGCGCCACGCGCGCTCGGACCCGCGCGTGGGAGCCGATCATCGCGCGGAGATCGTGAGCGCGGGTCTGCCCGGCCCGCTCGTCGGGCAGACCCGCGACCTCGGAATCGGCGGTGCCTGCATCGCGACGGCCTCGGGCTTCGACATCCGCTCGATCCGGCGCGTGAGGCTCCATCTGCCCGGCGGTGCCGTCATGCTCGAGGCCGAGGGCCGCTGGCAGCGCGAGGAGCCGAGTGAGAAGGTCATGCTGACGGGCGTCTCCTTCACGGATCTGCCCGACGAGGTCGTGACGAGGCTCTGGGACCTGGTGCTCGACAGCGGCAAGACGCTGGCACGCTTCCTCTACGGAGGCTCGGACCTGTCGCACTTCTCGGTCGACGAGGCGGTTGGCCTCGCGCACGCATCGCGCTGGCGGAACGTAACCACCGGTCACTATATCTACCGCGGCGATGTGCCGCGCAGCGGCCTGAGCTCGATCTTCATCGTGTACAGCGGTGAGGTGGCGCTCCAAGTGCGCGCGCGAGGGGTGCGCGACCATCTGCTGGCACGGCTCGGGCCGGGGCGGCTCTTCGGGGGACTTCCGCTGGTCGCCGAGGGGCTGCCGAGCGAGTCCGCCCAGGCCGCCACCGACGTGCGGCTGCTCGAGATCCACGAGTCCTCGTTCCGCTACCTGTGCGCCGCCAAGCCCTGGCTCGCACAGCGCCTCGCACAGGCCGTGACCCAGACCTACGCGCAGCGCGCCGGTGCGCTGCTCGCGCGCGTCGGGGATGCCCTGTGAGCGAGCTCTCCGGGCCCGAGAAGGCGGCGATCCTGATCCTCTCGCTGCCCGAGGAGGGTGCGCGCGAGCTGCTCTCGCGCATGGACGAGGAGGAAGTGGAGAGGATCCTGGCAGCCGTGTCGCGCATCGACTCGGTTCCGGCAGAGCTCCAGGCCCGGGTCCTGGAGGAGTTTCGCGAGCGCATCGCGGGCCGCAGCGGGGCCGTCTTCGGCGGTGCGGTCCGCACCCTCGAGATCATCGAGACCCTTCTGCCGCCGACGCACGCCGAGCGGCTGCGCGCCAAGTACCGCCGCGACTACGCGCCGATCGCCTGGGCGCTGCATCCGCACACGCCCGCCTTCATCGCGAGCGGCATCGCGGGCGAGGACCCGCAGACGATCGCCCTGATCCTCTCGCAGCTCCCCACCCGGCAGGGCGGGGCGGTGATCGCCGCGCTCCCGGACACCGTGCGGCCCGAGGTGGTGCGCCGGCTCGCAACCCTCGAGTCGGTCACGGCCGAGGTGGTGTCGGACGTCGCCGCCGGCCTGGAGGAGCTCTTCGCCGACCACGAGCGCGGCGCCACGCCGGCGGCGGGGCCGGCGCTGGCCGCCGAGCTGATCGCGCAGCTCCGCAAGGCGCAAGGCGACGAGGTGCTCGATGCGCTCGAGGCCGCCGACGGCACGATCGCCGAGGAGATCCGCCGCCAGTTGTTCACCTTCGAGCACCTGTCCTCGCTCGATGACAAGGGGATGCGGCGGCTGCTCCAGCAGGTCCCGATGGAGGACCTGGCGCTGGCGCTCAAGGCCTCTTCGGACTCGCTGCGCGAGCGTGTGCACGCCTGCCTCTCCACCCGCGCCCGAGAGTCGTTGGCCGACGAGAGCGAGTCGCTCGGTCCGCGCCGCCTTTCCGAGGTGGAGGCCAAGCAGCGCGAGGTCGTCGACGTCGCACGCCGCCTTGCGGACCAGGGCGAGATCGTGCTCGGCTCGGACTCCGACGAGCCCTGGGTCTGATTCCCAACCGATACTGAGCGGATTTCGATGAACACGACGCAATCGCGATCGTGCATCGGTGTACGTACGCCCGGCATCTCGGGAGAATCCCCGAGTACACGGCGGGCAACACCCTAGGAAATGTGTTCCCGGTAGCACCTCATCTCGGTGTTTCCGGTGTTTCGATGGGAAACGTGCACTCGGCACTCAAGCACGTTCTGCACGTGCCGATCATTCTGCCTGCGAGCGCGTTGCCGGTCCGACACGAGATCGTTTCACCGCGCAGCCCGTGCTTCCAGAACGCAGCGATCGAGCGGTTGCAGGACGGGAGGCCGGTGGGAAAGGGATGCCGCGCCCGACCGTGGGCGCATCGGGTAACCGATCTACGCGCGAGGGGGGCACGGGAAGTGGCACGGATCCTGATCGTGGACGCCGACCGCCAGTCCGGGCGGCGCATGCGGGAGCTCCTCGACGGGCGCGGCCACGAGGTCGTGGCCGTGACACGTCCCGAGGAGGTGGGCTTCGAGGGCGAGGGCGAGGGCTTCGACGTAGCGGTGGTCGGCGACGACGTCCGCGCGAGCGACCCCGCGCTACCCGCCCTGCTCGAGCGCCTGCGCGAGCGTCTGCCGGGCACCAGCCTGGTGCTGGCCGGCGGCGAAGCAGGTGCGCCGGGTGGCCGCGTGGATGCCGAACGCCTGCTCGGCACGGTCGACGAGCTGCTCGGCGACGAGCCCGAAGCGGGGGCGCCGGGTGCGCTTGCCGCCGGCACCGGGATCGTGGGCCGCTCGCCGGCGATCCGCGATCTCCTGCAGCTGATCGAGAAGGTCGCTGCCACCGATAGCACCGTTCTCGTCACCGGCGAGACCGGTACCGGCAAGGAGCTGGTGGGTCGGGCGATCCACCAGGCAAGCCGCCGCGCGGGCCGCGTCTTCTGCGCAGTGAACTCTGCCGCCGTTCCCGAGTCCCTGCTCGAGAGCGAGCTGTTCGGGCACCGGCGCGGTTCCTTCACCGGTGCCTCGGCGAACAAGCGTGGGCTCTTCGAGCACGCCCACCGCGGCACCGTGTTCCTCGACGAGGTCGCGGAGATGCCGCTCACCATGCAGGCCAAGCTGCTGCGCTTCCTCCAGACCGGCGAGCTGCGTCCGGTCGGTAGCGAGACCTCGCGCTTCGTGGACGTGCGACTCGTGACCGCCACCAACAAGGATCTCGAGCGGGAGGTGGCCGAAGGCCGCTTTCGTGAGGATCTGTACTACCGGCTGGCCGTCATCCCGATCCACGTGCCTCCGCTCCGCGAGCGCCGTGAGGACGTGGCGCTGCTGGTGGAGCACTTCCTCCGCCGCTTCGCGCGCAAGATGGACAAGCCGGTCGAGCGGATCGGCGAGGATGCCCTCGAGCTGCTGCTCGGCCACGCCTGGCCGGGAAACGTGCGCCAGCTCGAGAACACGATCGAGAGCGGTGTGGCGCTGTGCCGGTCGCGGGTGCTCTCGGCGGCCGACCTGCCGCTGCGCCTGCGCGAACGACGGCCCGCCGAACCGCCCGCGCCGGGCCTGCAGAGCCTGGCGACGCTGGAGCGCGCGCACATCCTGCGCACCCTCGAGGTGGTCGGCTGGAATCGCAAGCGAGCGGCCGAGATCCTCGAGATCTCGACAACGACGCTGTGGCGCCGGCTCCGGGAGTTCGGGATCGAGCCGCAGGGACCGCCGCTGGGTCGGCTCTGAGCGAGGGGAGGACGCGATGTCGAGCACGGAAGAAGCCGTGAGTGCGGCGCCGGTGCCCACACCGGCAGGGCGCGGGCGGCTGCTGTCGACGATCCTCGTCGGCGTCGTCTGCTTGGGTCTCGGTGCCGGCGGCGCCTGGTTCGCGGCGCAGCGCGGCGCGGCGCGGCTGCCGGCCGATGCCGGCCGCGGTGGCGAGGAGGCCGCGAGCGGCGAAGGCGCCTCGCTGGGCCCGGCCCCGCTCGTGGACCGCGTCCTCAACCTCGATCCCTTCGTCGTGAACGTCGCTGGTGAGGGCTTCGAGCGCTTCTTGAAGGCGCGGATCGAGATCGAGTTGGCGAGCCCGGGTGACCGGAAGGAGCTCGCCGAGCGCACCGCACAGCTGCGCGACGCGGTAATCGTGGTGCTTTCGAGCAAGCGGCTCGAGGATCTCGACGGGTTCGAGGGGAAGGCGATGCTGAAGAACGAGCTGCACGAGCGCCTGGCCGACATCGCCGGGCCCGACCGCATCCGCGCGGTGTTGATCACGGAGTTCGTGATCCAATGAGCGAGCCCGACGCCGCCTGGCGCCTGCTCTCGCCGGACGAGATCGAGGCGATCGTCGACGAGCTCGCGGGTGCGCGCCGCGACGCCGAGCGCCTGCGCCGGCCCGCCGGCCTCGATCCCGAGTCCGGCGGGCGCGCCGACCGGCTGGCGGGACTCCGCCGGGGCCTCGAGCGCTTCGCGCGCGACCAGGCGCGCGCGCTGGCGAGCCGCTTTCAGCGCCGCATCGATCTCTCGCTGCTCGCGCTCGACGAGGCGCGCCCCGCGGACCTGGCGGCGGCCATGCTGCCGAGCGATCGCGTGCTGGTCTTCGCGGCGACGCCGGGCGGCGAGCCGGGCTTCCTGCTCTTGAGCCGGCCGCTGCTGTTCGCGTGGATGCGGCTCGCGTTCGGCGCGCGCGAGCCCGGCGCGCTATCGCCGCCCGAGCGGCCCTATACCCAGATCGAGCTGCGCTTCCTGCGCCGGATCGGCGCCGAACTGGTGGAGCGGCTGGCGCCGGCCGCCGGCCTGGGCGGTATGCCCGAGATCCGCGGCCTCGAGGGCGTCGCAGCGCTCCGCGACGCGCGCACACCGCGCCTCGTCCTCGCCAGCTTCGAGCTGGCCGGCTTCGAGGAGATCGGGCGCTTGCGCCTGGCGTTGCCGCGCGGTGTGCTCGGCGACACCCCGGCCGCCGGCGCGCGCCGCGAGGCCGGCCGGGAGACGAGCGGCGCGCTGACACGCAGCCTGCTCGACGCGCCGCTGTGGGTGGCGGTCGCCGCTGGTACCGCGCAGGTCACGGTGGCCCAGCTCGCGGCGTTGCGCGTCGGTGACGTGCTGCCGGTGGCGGCGCGGCGCGACGGCGGCGTCGTCGTTGCCGTCGAGGGCGTGCCCCGCTTCCGCGGAATGCGAGGGGCGATGGACGGGCGGCTGGCCGTGCAGATCATCGACCGGCTCGACGCCGGGGAGGAAGCAGCGGATGGAAGCGTCGCAGCGCGGTGAGGGGAAGAAGGCCGGCAGCGCGGGACGTGCTGCTGCCACGCCGACGGAGGCGCCGGCGTCGCTCGACTTCGTCGCCGACGTACCGCTCCAGCTCACCGTCGAGGTGGGCAGGGCCCGCCTGCTCGTGCGCGAGGTTCTGGAGCTCGAGAAGGGCTCGATCGTCGAGCTCGACCGCGCAAGTGGCGAGCCCGCCGACGTGCTCGTGAACGGCCGGCTGGTGGCGCGCGGCGAGCTGTCCATGGTGGACGACCGGCTCGCGGTGACGCTCACCGAGGTAGTCGGCGCCGCGCGGCGCGGCGGCCGCGAGGGCGCGCCCTGACGGGCGAGGAGGCGACGGTGCTGCAACCGGTCTTCGCGCTCGGCGTCGTGCTGGCGGTGCTGGCGCTCCTGCGCCTCGCGCTGCGCCCGGGGCTCGCCCGGCGCCTCGGAGGGGGCGGCGTGCGGCTACGCATCGAGGCGAGCTGCGCGCTCGGGCCGCGCCAGCGCCTACACGTGGTCGAGGTCGACGGCGAACGGCTGCTGCTCGGCGCCACGGACTCCGCCGTGCGCCTGCTGCGCCGGCTCCCGGTGCGGGCGACGGCGCCCGCGAGCGGGCCCGCGTCCACGCGGGCGGGCGGGCCCGACGCAGGGACGATCTTCGCGGCCGCGGCAGCCGGCGACGCGGAGCACGCCTCCAGCGCAGCACCCCAGACCCAGGCCGGGCTGCGCCGCCGCATTGCGCGCGTGCTCGCAGCCGGCGGCGCTGTGCTCGTGGTGCTGGCCGCTCTGCCGGCACTCGCGGCCGTCGATCCCGCCGCTGCGGTGGCCGGCCCGGGGCTCGCCGTGGACCTCGGCGCGGCCGCGGCGCCGGAGCGCATCTCCGGTACGCTCGAGATCGTCGCGCTGCTCACGCTGCTCTCGGTCGCGCCCTCGGTGCTGCTGATGGCGACCTGCTTCACCCGCGTCGTGATCGTGCTGGCACTGCTGCGCCAGGCGCTCGGCGTGCAGCAACTCCCGCCGAACCAGGTGCTGATCGGGCTCGCGCTCGCGATCACCTGCTTCGTGATGGCGCCGCTCGGCACCCGCATCAAGTCGCAGGCCCTCGACCCCTACGTAGCGCGCGCGATCCTGCCCGAGGAGGCTGCCACCCGCACGGGTGACCTCTTGCGCGGATTCCTGCTCGAGCACACCCGTGAGAAGGACCTGGCGCTCTTCGTCGAGATCGCCGGCGCGCCCGCTCCCGAGACGCCGGAGGTGGTTCCGCTCTTCACGTTGCTGCCAGCCTACCTGATCAGCGAGCTGCGCACCGCCTTCGAGATCGGATTCTCGATCTTCCTGCCGTTCCTGGTCATCGACCTGGTGATCGCGTCGCTGCTGATCTCGATGCAGATGATCGTTCTGCCACCAATGATCGTCTCCCTCCCGTTCAAGCTGATGCTGTTCGTGCTCGTCGACGGCTGGAACCTGATCGTCGGATCGCTGGTGCGCGGGTTTGGTGGCGGACTCGGCGGATGACGCTCGAAGTCGCCACGGCGCTGCTCCAGGAGACGATCCGCACCAGCCTGCTGGTGACGGCGCCGGTCCTGCTCGGCGTGCTCGCGGTGGGCCTCCTGCTCTCGGTGCTCCAGACCGCGACCCAGATCAACGACCAGACGCTCACCTTCGTGCCGAAGATCGTGGCGGCGCTGGTGCTCTTCTCGCTGCTCTTCCCATGGATCATGGGCACCATCGCGGAGTTCGCGGCCCGCGCCTTCGAGATCGCGGCGCGAGGAGGCCTCTAGCCGTGGTGCCCGGGCCGGAGCTGCTGATCGTCTGGCTGGCCGCCTGCGCACGGGTCGTGGCGCTCTGTGCGACGGCGCCGGTGCTCGGCCATCCCGCCGTGCCGCTGCGGGTGCGCGCCGGGCTGGCCGTGGCGGTCGCGACCGCACTCGCGCCGGTGCTGCCGCCGTCCGCCGCACCGCCGGACCCCTCGGCCCTGTGGCTCGCAGCGCTCGCCGGGGGGGAACTCGCGATCGGGGCCGTGCTCGGCTTCGGCGCACGGCTCGTGTTCGATGCGATCGGCCTGGTCGGCGGCTTCGCCTCGGTGCAGGGCGGGCTCGGCGCCGCCTCGGTCCTGGATCCCGCGAGCGCGGCCTCGACGCTGGCGTTCTCTGCCGTGCTCGAGGCGGTGGCGACGCTGGTGTGGCTCGCGATCGGTGGGCCGGAGTCGCTCCTCCGCGCGCTGGTGGGCTCCTTTGCATCGCTGCCGATCGGCGGCGGTGCACCCGGGCAGACCTCGTTCCTGGCGCTGGCGACGCTCGGCGCCGAGCTGTTCCGCATCGCGGTCCAGCTCGCCGCGCCGGTCACCGTGGCGATGCTGCTCGCCAACCTCGTGCTCGGCTTCGTCGGCCGTGCGCTGCCGGAGGTGAACCTGATGGCGCTCCAGCTACCGGCGCACGTGCTCCTGCTGCTGGCGCTGCTGGCGCTCGGCGCGACGACGCTCGTCGACGCTCTCGCCGGGTTGCTGGCCGGCTGGAGCGGGCGTAGCGCCGCGCTGGTGGGGGCCAGCTAGTGGCGGAGCCCGGCGCCGAGCGGACCGAGCCGGCGACGCCCAGGCGTCTCGAGGACGCACGCCGCCGCGGGCAGGTGCCGTCCAGCCGCGACGTCGGCGCGCTCTTCGGGCTGGCGACGGCGCTGGTGTTGCTGCTCGGGACGCCCGGCGCGGCCCTCGTCGAGGGGATCGCGGCCCACGCGCGCAGCGCCTGGAGCGGACAGCTCGTCCACCCCGGAACGCTGGGGGACTTCCACGCGCTCACGCTGGCGTACGGTCTCGCCACCGGCCGCCTGCTGGCCCCGCTGCTCGCTGCCCTGCTCGTGGTGGCTGCGCTCGGCGCGTTGGTCCAGGTGGGGCCGCTCTTCGCGAGCGAGGCTCTCTCCCTGCGCTGGGACCGGATGAACCCCGTGACGGGGCTCCAGCGGCTGGTGTCGGTCGAGCGGCTCGTCGACCTGGTCAAGGCGCTCGTCAAGCTGGCCGTGCTGCTCGCGGTGGCGCGCACTGTGCTTCTCCCCCGCCTCGACGAGGTGCTAGCGCTGGCGGGCGCCGAGCCCTCTGCCGCGGCCGCCACCCTGCACCGCCTCGCCTGGGCGCTCGCGCTCCCGGTGCTGGCGGTACTCGCCGTGATCGCGGTGCTCGACGTCGCCTGGACGCGCCATCGCCATCGGCACCGGCTGCGCATGACGCGCCAGGAGGTGCGCGAGGAGGCGCTCCAGCGCGAGGGCAATCCCCATATGCGCGCGCGCATGCGCCAGGCGGCGCGCGAGCTCACCCGCCAGCGCCTGCTGGCCGAGGTGGGTCGCGCCGACGTCGTGGTGCGCAATCCGACACACTTTGCGGTGGCACTCGCCTACGATCGGGCTCGAATGGCTGCGCCTACCGTTCTGGCCAAGGGCCGCGGCCGGCTGGCGCTGCGCATCCTCGAGATCGCCCGCGCGCACGAGATCCCGATCGTCGAGGATCCGCCGCTCGCACGCCTGATCTACCGCAGTGTGAAGGCCGGGGCCGAGATCCCGGTGGCGCTCTACGAGGCGATCGCCGAAGTGCTGGCCTACGTGTACCGGCTCGACCGTACTCGCGCAGCGAGCTGGGGCGTCGCGTCCGGAGCGAGGAGCGCACCGTGAGGTGGATGGGCGCCGACACGCTGCTGGCAGCGGCGTTCTTCTGGATCCTGGCCATGATGGCGGTGCCGCTGCCGCCAGCGCTACTCGACCTGCTGCTGTCGGTCTCGTTCACGGTGTCGCTCCTGGTGCTGTTGGTCGCGCTCTATACCGATCGTCCACTCGACTTCTCGGTGTTTCCCTCCCTGCTTCTGATCGTGACACTGCTTCGTCTCGGGCTGAACGTGGCGAGCACGCGGCTCATCCTGCTGCACGGGGCGGAGGGGCCCGAGGCTGCCGGACACCTGATCCAGGCCTTCGGCGCCTTCGCGGTGGGCGGCAGCTTCCTGGTCGGGTTCGCGCTCTTCGCGATCTTCCTGGTCATCAACTTCGTCGTGATCACGAAGGGCGCCGGCCGGATCGCCGAGGTGGCCGCTCGCTTCACGCTCGACGCGCTACCGGGCAAGCAGATGGCCGTCGACGCAGATCTCAACCACGGCGTGATCGACGACCAGACCGCCCGCCGCCGCCGCGTCGAGCTGCAGCGCGAGACGGACTTCTACGGCGCGATGGACGGTGCCAGCAAGTTCGTGCGTGGTGACGCGATCGCTGGGCTCGTGATCCTGGTCGTCAACGTGGTGGGTGGGCTCGCGATCGGCGTGTTCCAGGAGGGCATGCCGCTCGTCGAGGCGGCCACTACCTACACGATCCTGACCGTCGGCGACGGGCTGGTGAGTCAGATTCCGGCGCTCGTGGTGTCGACAGCGGCGGGGGTCGTGGTGAGCCGCGCCGCCGGTGGCGCCCCGCTTGCCGAGGAGCTGCGCGACCAGCTCGTGCTCCAGCCGCGCCCGCTCGCCCTTGCCGCCGGCATGCTGGGGACGCTGGCGCTCGTGCCGGGGCTCCCGTTCCTGCCCTTCGCCACGCTGGCGGTCGGTGCGGGGGCGCTCGCCTGGCGCATGCGCGATCGCCTGGGTGGAGCACCGGAGTCGGCTCCGCCGCCGTCGCCGGCCGCGGCTGCGATCGATCCCGAGGCACAGGTGCGTGCTGCACTCGGTGTCGACGAGCTCGAGCTCGAGCTCGGCTACCAGCTCGTGCCGCTCGCGGATCCCGCGCGCGGCGGCGAGCTCCTCGGCCGCATCAAGGCCTTGCGGCGCCAGCTCGCCGGCGAGCTCGGCTTCGTCGTGCCGCTCGTGCACGTCCGCGACAACGTCCAGCTCGGCGCCGATCACTACTCGGTCCTGTTGCGGGGCAATCCGGTCGCGGCAGGCCAGCTCCCGGCCGGCCGCTGGCTCGCGCTCCAACCCGGCCCCGATGCGCCTCCGGTGCCCGGCGATCCCACCCGGGATCCCGCCTTCGGGCTGCCGGCGCGCTGGGTGCGCGCGCGCGATCGTGAGCGTGCCGCTGCCGCGGGCTGGGCGGTCGTCGACCCGGCAACCGCGCTCGCGACCCATCTCGCGGAGGTGATCCGCGGCCAGGCGGCCGAGCTGCTGACGCGCCGTCACGTGCGTGAGCTGCTCGACCGGCTCGCCGAGCAGGCGCCGAAGCTCGTCGACGAGATCGTGCCGGCGATCGTCCCGCTCTCGACGCTGCACCGCACGCTGCGCCAGTTGCTTGCCGAACGGGTCTCGATCCGCGATCTCGAGACGATCCTCGAGACGCTCGCCGAGCACGTGCCGCGGGTGCAGGACGTGGACCAGTTGACGGAGCTGGTGCGCCAGCGACTGGCGCGGACGATCGCGCGGCCTCACCTCGACGGCGACGGCGTGCTTCGCGTCTGGACGCTCGAGCCCGGGCTCGACGAGCGGCTGCGTGGTGCGGTACAACGCACCGACCAGGGTGCGTTCTTCTCCCTCGACGCGCCCACGCTCGAGCGCCTGGTGCGCGGCCTCGAGGCAGCGCTTACCCGCGCGGGTGGGCGCGAGCGGCCGCTCGTGCTGTTGGCCGCACCGGCGCTGCGCGGTCCGCTGCGCCAGCTCGTCGCGCGGCTCGATGCCCGGACCGCCGTGCTCTCGCACAACGAGCTGCCTCCGGAGCTGCGGGTGGCGGGCGAGGGTGTGGTGGAGCTCAGCGATGCACATTAAGCGCTTCGTCGCGGCGACGCTCGAGGAGGCGGTCGCGCAGGTCAAGGAGGAGCTCGGCCCGGACGCCCTGGTGCTCTCGACCCGGCGCGTGCGCCGCGACGCCGGCTTGTTCGGCTGGCTCGGGCGGCCGATGGTCGAGCTGGTTGCGGCGGTCGATCGCGAGCACCGGCGGCCGTCCGCGCCGGCGCCTGCACCGGTGGAGGCGCATCCCTCCTGGCAGCCGCTCGTGCTGACCCAGGCGCTGCTCGACCCGCTCGAGGCCGAGCTGCGCGCGCTGCGCCGCGACCTCGAGGCGCAGCAGTCCCGTGCGCTCCCGGGCGGGTTCGCTGCCGAGATCGCCGAGCTGCGCCAGGCCGTGGAGGAACTGGCGGCGCGGGGCGAACGCGTGCGCGACCCGTTGGCCCGCCGCCTGGTGGCGGGCGGCTTCGCGCCGCGCCAGGCGCGCGCGCTGGCCGAAGAGGCAGCGGCCGCCGGCGGGGGCGATCCGCGCGCCGCGTTGCCTGCCGTGCTCGCGGGGCGGCTCGATGCGCGGCTTCTCGTGCCACGCGAGGACGACCCGGCGGTGGTGTCGCTCTTCGTCGGCGCTGCTGGTGTCGGCAAGACCACGACGGTGGCGAAGCTCGCCGGCCGCAGCGCCGGCCGCGATCGCCTCGCGCTGTGCTCCACCGACGTGCATCGCGCCGGCGGCTGCGAGGTGCTGCGACGCCTCGCGCGCGAGCACGGCATCCCCTTCGCGACCGCACCCTCGCCGGAGCGGCTGCTCGGCGAGCTCACTCGCGGCGCTGGGCGTCGCGTGCTCGTCGACACCGCGGGCAACGGCCGGAGCGACGGCGCCGCTCTTAGCGAGCTGGTCCGGCTGCGAAGAGCGCTCGGCCCGCGGGGCCGTGTCCATCTCGTGGTGTCGGCGACCACGCGCCTGGACGCGATGCACGAGGAGCTGCGTCGCTTCGCACCGCTCGGGCCCGACGCGCTCGTCGTGACCCGGCTCGACGACAGTGACCGACTGGGTGAGCTTGCGAGCCTGCTGCTCGACGAGCGAACGCCACCGCTCGCCTGGCTCGGCACCGGCCGTCGCGTTCCCGAAGACCTGGCGCTGCCGGAACCGCAAGCGCTCGCGCAGCAGTTGCTGGGAGCCGCGGCGTGACTCCGCTGTGCGGGGCGGCGCCGCTGGTGTCCGTGGTGAGCGGCAAGGGCGGGGTCGGCAAGACCAACCTGGCCGCGAACCTCGCGATCGCGGCGGCACGCCGCGGCGCGCGCGCGCTGCTGGTGGACGGCGATCTCGGGCTGGCCAAGGTCGACGTCCTGCTCGGCATGGTACCGGGGCCCACGCTCGCCGACGTCGCCGCGGGGCGCTGTCCGCTGGACGCCGCGCTGGCTGCGGGCCCGTCGGGTGTGGCGGTGCTGCCCGCTGCCGCCGGCCGGGCCGACCTCGCGGCGCTGCCGGCCCGCGCACTCGCGCCGCTCGCCGCCGCGCTCGGCCGGCTCGCCAGAGGCTACGACCTCGCGCTGATCGACGCCGCGAGCGGGGTCGGTCCCGCCGTCGTCGCGCTCGCGGGTGCTTGCGCACGGCGGCTGCTGGTGGCGACGCCCGAGCCGACCAGCCTCGCCGATGCCTATGCGACCCTGAAGGTGCTCACGCGTGAGGCCGGGCCGGCGCCGGCGGCGCTGCTCGTGAACGAGGCCAGCGGCGAGTGCGAGGCGCGCGCCGTGCACGAGCGGCTCGCGCGCCTGGCGGCGCGCTTTCTCGATCTCGAGCTCGGCTGGTTCGGCTGGCTACCGCACGACCCGCGGGTCGCCGAGGCGGTGGCGCGCCAGCGCGCGGTGGTCGAGCTGTTCCCGCGCAGCCGCGCGGCTCGGCACCTGACCGCGCTTGCCGAGCGGCTACTCGCCGACGCGCGCGCCACGGCCGGAGCGCAGGCTGCAGCAGACGCGCGTGGGGGCGACGGAGCCGCAGCGCCGTGAGCGAGTCGATCGGCCGCACGCCGCCGGTCGCACCGCCCGCCGACGTGCCGCGGGTCGCTCCGGACGAACCTGCCGGGCCGCGGGCGCGCCGCCGCGAGCCTGGTCCGCGCCGCGACCCACCGGATTCGCGGCGCGCGCCGCCGACGTCCGAGCTCCCGGCGGACGAGGCATCGCCCGACGGCAGCACCGAGCCGGGCAAGGGCCAACATCTGGACGTGCGCGTATGAGGCGCGGCCGGCCCGCAGCGCGAGCCACCGGGAGTCCGCGCGGCCGTGGCGGCGCCCCCCGTGCACGCCGCCCGTTCAGGCTGCAATGCGGGTCTGCCAGCCTGGGAAGGATTTGCCGACCCGCGACGCAGCTCCGGTGCCCACGGCCGGCTGCAACTGCGCGAGAGGCCGACGGATCAGGCGTCGGGCGTCGCCCTGGCACGTCGCTTGCTTTCCGGTAGGGCGCCGGCGTCCGTGCCGGCCGGGAAGGAGAGAGGATGGCCAGCGGCATGTGGGTGGGGCTCGCGGGCGCGCTCGCGCGCGTGCGCGAGCTCGACGTCGTCGCCAACAACCTGGCGAACGCCGACACCGATGGCTTCAAGACGGGCCGCGTATCGTTCGCGACGCTGCTCGAGACCGGCATCCGCGATGTCGGTGCGGGCCATGCGCGCGGTGCCGCCGGCCGTGTGTTCCCCACCGTCGCTCCAACTGCGCTCGACCTCGCGCGTGGCCCGGTCGCGACCACCGGCGGAGCGCTCGACGCGGCCATCGACGGAGACGGCTTCTTCGCGATCGAGACGCCGGCCGGCCCGCGCTATACGCGCGCCGGAGCCTTCGCGATCGGCACGGACGGCACGCTGGTCACCGCCGCCGGCCACCCGGTGCGCGGCGAGGCTGGACCGATCGTCGCCGATCAGGGCCCCGTCTCGATCCGCGGCGGCGGCGCCGTCGTGGACGGCACGGGTGCGGTCGTGGGCCGGCTCCAGGTCGTGACCTTCGACGATCCCGCGGCGCTCGCCGCCGACGGCGCTGGGCTGCTGCGTGCCGCACCCGACGCGGCCGCGATCCCGGTCGAGGATCCGCAGGTTGCGCCCGGCGCCCTCGAGCGGTCCAACGTCCGGCCGGCCGAGCAGCTCGCAAGTCTCGTCTTCCTGCAGCGCGCCTTCGAGATCTCGCTGCGCGCGATGCAGGCCGACGACCAGGCTACCGGCCGCCTGATCCAGGAGATGAGCTGATGCGTGCCCTCTTCACCGCCGCCACCGGCATGTCCGCCCAACAGACACGCCTCGACGCGATCTCGAACAACCTCGCCAACGTGAACACCACGGGGTACAAGAAGTCGCGCGCCGAGTTCCAGGACCTCTTCTACGAGACGCTGCGCGCGCCGGGCGCCCTGGCCGCAAGCGGCGCTGCGCTTCCCTCCGGCGTGCAGATCGGCAACGGGGTCAAGCTCGCCGCGATCGGCAAGCAGATGGGCCAGGGCGAGTTCGTGAGCACCGGCCGCGACCTCGACCTCGCCGTCGAAGGCGAGGGCTTCTTCCAGGTCGAGCGGCCCGACGGCGAGACGATCTACACCCGCGACGGCACCTTTTCGCGTGACCGCGACGGGAACGTGGTCACGACCGAGGGCTTCCTGCTGGTTCCGAACATCCAGATCCCGCTCGACGCGATCCAGGTCACGATCCTGCGCGACGGCACGGTGTCGATCCTCCAGCCGGGTGCGGCGGCGCCGACCGATGCCGGCCAGGTCGAGCTGGCCCGCTTCGCCAATCCGGCGGGCCTGCGGGCGATCGGTGGCAACGCCTTCGTGCCGACGGAGGCATCGGGAGACGCGCAGACCGGTACGCCGGACGAGCAGGGGTTCGGCTCGCTGGCGCAGGGCTTCCTCGAGAACGCCAACGTCAACGTGGCCGAGGAGCTGGTGAACATGATCCTTACGCAGCGCGCCTTCGAGTTGAACGCACGTGCGATCCAGGCAGGCGACGAGATGCTGCAGACCATCGGGGCGCTCTACCGATGAGCGCGCGGGGTCGCGCGTTCGCGTTTGCGCTCGCGCTGGCGGCGTTCGCGCTTGCTGCGCCCGGCCGTGCAGCCGATGCGCCGGCCGTGGCCGCACCGGTCGCCGGGACCACCGATCGCGAGCCGCCGGCATGGCTGCGGGGGCACATCGAGGCGTGGGTCCTCGCACATCTGCCGGACGAGCCGGTGCACGTGGCGTTGCCGCCGTTCTCCGACTTCGCGCCGCCGGGGCTCGCTCCCGAGGGCGTCGCGGTCCAGATCGAGGCGCCGGGCGACGGCCTGCTGCGCGGGCGCGTGCCGCTCACGGTGACGCTACGTCGCGACGGCCGAGAGCTCGCGCAGGGGCGCGTCGACGTGATCGTGGATGTCCTCGCGGAGCGGCTCGTGGCGGCGCGCACGCTCGAACGCGGCGAGATCGTCACGAAGGACGACCTCGAGCGCCGGCCGCTGGAAGCCGGCGAGCGCGCCGGCACGCCGGTCGAGGCGACAGCGCTCGTCGGCAAGCGTACGCGACGGAGGGTGCCGAACGGCGCCCTCTGGCGCGAGGACTGGGTGGAGGCGGTGCCGGTCGTGACCCGCGGCCAGCCGGTCCGACTGCGCTACGAGCAGGGAGGCCTGCGCATCGACGCCACCGGCATCGCGCGTGACGACGGTGGAGTGGGCGAGCTGGTGCGCGTGCAGAACCCTGCTTCGCACCGCGAGCTGCGCGGACGGGTGGCCGCGGACGGGAGCGTGCATGTCGCGTTCTGACCGGTCCCGGAACCGGGCCCGGCGCGGGGCGGCGGCGCTCGCGGCAGCGGCGCTGGCGGGGGCCGGCTGCGTCGAGACCGCGCTTCGCGAGGCGCGCCAGCCGTTCGACTACGAGCCGATCGCGGTGCCGCCGGTCCCGGCGCCCACCGAGGGCGCGATCTACCCGGGCTACTTCGCCTCGGGCTCGTTCCTCTCCTTCGACCGCAAGGCGCGCGGCGTCGGAGATCTCGTGACCGTGGTGGTGTCCGAGCGCACCCGCGCCACCAGCGATGCAGCCACCAACGTCGAGAGCGATGCCAACGTGTCGGCGACGATCGCCTCCGACATCGGGCTCCAGGACCTCATCGCCAAGCCGGTAAGCGAGATCCTGGACCTGCTCCTGAACGCCGAGAGCCGCGACGTACCGCCCGGCACCGAGCTGAACATCGCCGAAGGCGGCACGAAGAACGAGTTCGACGGCAGCGGCACGACGTCGCGCGGCGGACGCTTCGACGCCGTGATCACCTGTCGCGTGATGGCGGTGCTGCCCGGCGACGTCCTCCACGTGCGAGGCCGGCGCGCGACGGTGGTGAACCACGAGCTCCAGTACCTGACCGTCGAGGGACTGGTGCGCCGCGCGGACATCGGGATCGACAACGTGGTTCCGTCCACCGCGCTGGCAGACGCGCGGATCACGATCGACGGGCTCGGCGTGATCGACGACAAGCAGCGGCCCGGGTGGCTGGCGAGGCTCCTTGGATGGACGGCGCCGTTCTGAGCGCGCGTCGGCGGACGCGAGCGTGCCGAGCGGGCGCGCTGCTGGCCGTGCTCGCGGCCGGCGCGCTCGTCGTGGCCGCGCCGGCCGGTCCGGCCGAGGCGGGGCGGGTCAAGGACCTGGCGTCCGTGAAGGGCGTCCGCGAGAACCAGATCATCGGCTATGGCCTGGTCGTCGGCCTGAACGGCACCGGGGACAAGGAGCGCACCGAGTTCACGGTCCGCTCGCTGACGAGCCTGCTCGGGCGCATGGGCATCGGCGTCGAGTCCGACCTCGTGAAGGTCAAGAACGTGGCGGCCGTCATGGTCACCACACAGCTACATCCATTCGCACGGACCGGCTCGACGCTCGACGCCGTGATCTCGTCGGTCGGTGACGCCACGAGCCTCGAGGGAGGCACGCTGCTGATGACCCCGCTCTACGGCTCCGACGGCGAGGTCTATGCGATCGCCCAGGGCCCGATCTCGGTCGGCGGGTTCACGGCCGGCGGCGGGAGCGGGGGGAGCAGCGTGCAGAAGAACCACCCGACCGTTGGCCGGATCGCCAGCGGTGCCACGGTCGAAAGGGAGTTGGAATACCGGATCGATGGCAAGTCGCGCTTCGAGGTGGCGCTCAAGCGCGCGGACTTCACGACCGCGCGCCGGATGGCCGAGCGCATCAACGCGCGCTTCGGCAGCGCCGTGGCGCGTGCTCGCGATGCCGGCACGCTCGAGGTCGATGTGGCACCGGGATGGGAGGGTGACGTAGTCGGATTCCTGGCGTCGGTCGAGTCGCTCGAGGTGGAGGCGGATCGCGCGGCTCGCATCGTCCTGAACGAACGCACGGGAACCGTCGTGATGGGCGCCGAGGTGGCGATCAGTCGGGTGGCAGTGGCACACGGAAACCTCTCGGTGTCGATCGCCGTTACGCGTGACGTGTCGCAACCGAGTCCGTTCGGTGAGGGCGACACGGTGGTCTTCGACAACTCCGACGTCGTGGCGACCGAGGAACCCGGCCAGCTCGCGCTCGTCGGCGGGCGCGTCACGGTGGACGAGCTGGTTCGCGGCCTCAACGCGCTCGGTGTGACGCCCCGCGACCTGATCGCGATCCTGCAGGCGATCCAGGCGGCGGGTGCGCTGCAGGCCGAGCTGGGGATCCTGTGATGCGGATGGATGCGCTGGCTCCGCACGTGCGTGCGAGTGCTGCGGCGCCGGCAAGCGCCCCCGAGGTCGCGCGCCGCTTCGAGGCGCTCGTGCTCGAGCGGCTGCTCGAGCCGGTCACTCGCCCGCTCTTCGCGAAGGGTTCGCTGGGTGGAGGCAGCCCCGGCGGCACGCTCTCGCGCCAGCTCTTTGCCGCCGAGGTGGCGCGGCTCGCGGCAGAGCGCGGCGGTCTCGGCCTGGCGCGGGCAGTCGCGGACGTGGCCGACGGCGAGGCGGTGACCGCGGGCTCACGCGAGCGTCCCGGCACGGGGTCGTCCGGGAAGGAGGAGTGAGATGAGTCCGATTCCCCTTGCGCCGATCGTGGCACGGCTCGAGGCCGTCCTGGCGGCCGAGGAGCGACTGTACGTGGAGCTGCGCGACGCCCTCCAACGCGAGCGTGACTGCATGGTGATGCTCGACGCCGAGGGTCTCGAGGCGGTGGTCGCCGCCAAGGAGGCGCTCGCCGACGAGGCGGCGCTGCTCGAGGAAACCCGCCGTGCCGTCGCGGACGAGCTGGCCGCAGCACTCGGCTTGGCGGCGGCGC
Source organism: Deltaproteobacteria bacterium (assembly GCA_035063765.1). Lineage (NCBI taxonomy): Bacteria > Pseudomonadati > Myxococcota > Myxococcia > Deltaproteobacteria bacterium. Next base: position 81,559 of record JAPSFT010000007.1, on the reverse strand, counting down.
CGACGCTGTCGGCGCTATGCGAGCGGCTCGGCAGGGTGGGTGCCGCGCTGCGCGAGCGGCACTCGCGCCTGGTCGCACTGCTGGCGGCAGTGGGTGAGCTGGTGGACGCGAACGCCGGCTTCGCGCGCGAGAGCCTCGCCCACGTGCGCGAGACGCTCGCCTCGTTGGGCCGACTGCTGCCCTGCGAGCCGGTCTATACCCCGGCCGGCGCGCGTGCGGCGGCGGGCGGGCCCGGCCGGCTGGTCGAGCGGGTGGCCTAGGCGTGTCGGGCCTCTTCGGCATCCTCGACGTAGCGAGCCGCGGTCTCGCGGTGACGCAGAGCGGCGTCCGCGTGGTGTCACACAACATCGCCAACGTCGAGACGCCGGGCTACTCGCGCCAGCGCCAGGTCCTGGCGGCCGGTGATCCGATCGAATCGGGTAGTGGCGCGATCGGGACCGGCGTAGAGCAGCTCTCGATCGAGCGGCTCGCGGACCCGCTGCTGCTGCGCCAGCTTGCCGACGAGGACGCGCGTGGTGCGGCGCTCGGCATCGAGGCGGATGCGCTGGCACGGGTGGAGGAGGTCTGGAACGAGCAGTCGGGCGAGGGCCTGGCGGCGCGTCTCGGCGCGCTCTTCGATGCCTTCGACGACCTGGCGAGCGCCGCCACCCCGGGCGCCCCGGTCGAGCGAGAGGGCGTGCGGGCGGCTGCCGGGCTGCTGCTCGACGCGATCCACGACGCCGACCGCGCGCTGCGCGGGCTCCAGGCCGAGGCGGACCGCGGTGCGGTGCAGACGCTCGGCGAGATCGAGTCGCTGGCCCGCGAGATCGCGGGTCTGAACCGTGAGATCGTCCGTGCCGAGGCCTTCGCTCCCGCCAACGACCTGCGCGACCAGCGCGACGCGTTGGTGCGCGACCTCGCGCGGAAGGTGGACGTCTCGACCTTCGAGGAATCCGACGGCTCGCTCGTCGTGATGGTCGGAAGCGGGCTTCCGCTCGTGGACGGGGTCACCGCCCGCCGGCTGGTCGCCGAGCCCGATCCCACCCATCCCTTCTCGCCGTCCTTCTCGCGCATCCTCTTCGACGACGGCAGCTCGCTCACCGACCTCACCGCCGACCTCGGCCAAGGCGAGCTCGGCGGCTGGCTCGCGGTACGCGACGGGATCGCCGCGGACGCGGTCCGCGAACTCGACGTGCTGGCCTACAACCTGGCCGTCCAGGTGAACGGCGTGCACGCCGCGGGCGTGGGACTCGATGGTACGGTCGGCAACCTGTTCGCTGCTACGGCCGCCGTCGAGGACGCAGCCGGCAGCCTCACGCTGGATCCCGCCGTCGCGGCGAGCGCGGAGGCGATCGCCGCCGGCCTGGGCACCGATCCCGGTGACAACCGCAACGCGCTCGCGTTGGCTGCCTTGCGCCAGACGCCACTGGTGATCGCGCTGCCCGGCGATCCGCCCGGCCCGCCCAGCGGCCCCTCGCGCACGCTGCTCGGACACGTGGCGGCGACCGTGGGCCGCGTCGGGGCCGAGAGCCGCAGCCTCGCTACGGCCCGTGACGACCAGACGCGCGCCCTCCAGCAGCTCGAGAACCGCCGCGACGCGCTGTCGGCCGTGTCGCTCGACGAAGAGATGGTGCAGCTGATCCGGCTGGAGTCTGCGTACCAGGCCAACGCGCGCGTGGTGGAGACGCTGACGCGCCTGCTGGACTCGGTGCTCGGCATGGTCGGTCCGTAGCGTGAGGAGGTCGCCGTGAGCGTCCGCATCCCGGGATCGATCGTCACGCGCACCAGTCTCTTCGACGTGGTGCGTGCGCGCGCCCGGCTCGCACGCACCCAGGAGCAGGCGTCGAGCAACCTGCGCATCAACCGGCCCTCCGACGATCCCAGCGGCGCAAGCCGCGCTGCCGTGCTGCGGGCCGAGCAGGCGGCCCAGCTCCAGTACACGCGCAACGTCGAGCGGGGCACCGACCGGCTCCGCGCCGCGGAGAGCGCGCTCGGCTCGGCGAGCGATGCGATCGTACGCGCCCGCGAGCTGGCCGTGCAGGGCGCCAACGGCACGCTCGACGCGGTGGCTCGCCGCGCGATCGCCGCCGAGGTGGAGGTGTTGTTCGAGGAGCTGACGGGCGCCGCGAATGCCCGCCACGACGACGGTTGGGTCTTCGCCGGCACCGCCAACGCAACGCCAGCCTTCACCGTCACGGGCGCCTTCGCCGCCGGAGCCCCGCCGGTCGTCGCTTTCGCGGGGAGTTCCGACGAGATCGAGCTCGCCGTCGCGCCCGGTCAACGCGTCGCCGTCACCCTCGACGGTCGCCGCGTCTTCCTCGGCGACGGCGACGGCGACACCGTCCCGGATGCGGGCCGTGCCGACGCCTTCGCGACGCTCGGTGCGCTCTGGCAGGCGCTCGTCGACGACGACCGCGATGCGGTCGCCGCCACGCTCGACGACCTCGACCGCGTGCAACGCCAGCTCGAGCTCGAGCGTGCGCGCGTCGGAGCCGAGGGCGCGCGGCTCGATGCCGCCAAGAGCAGCCTGGCCGACGCCGGCGTGGAGACCACCCGCCAGCTCTCCGTGACGCAGGACGCCGACACGCTGCGTGTCCTCTCCGACCTGGTCAGCCAGGAGACGGCGCTCACCGCCGCACTCGAGGCTGCTGCGCGGGTCGTCACGCCTTCGCTGCTGGACTTCCTGCGCTAGCGATGCTGGTCCTGACCCGTCGCCCTGGCGAGAGCCTACGGATCGGAGCCGACGTACGCGTTACGGTGGTGTCGGTTTCGCCTGGGCACGTGCGGATCGGCGTCGAGGCGCCGGATGCGGTAGCCGTGCACCGCGAGGAGGTCTTCGAGCGCATCGAGGAGGCCAATCGCGAGGCGGCCCGCGCCGCCGCGTCGGCACCGCTCGAGGTGATCGAGATCGTGAGGACCGGGGGAGGAGTCGAGTGAGCGGGCGGATGCGCTTCGAGACCTTGCAGTTCGGGACGATCGAGGCCAGCGAGGACGAGTTGGTCCACTTCCCCGGTCTGCCGGGCTTTCCGGCGGCACGCCGCTTCCTGGTGCGCGGCCACGACCGCGGCGGGAGCTTCGGTTGGCTCCTGTGCGTAGACGACCCGGCGCTCACGTTCGTGGTCGCGAGCCCGTTTCGCTTCCGACCCGACTACGCGCCCGCGATCCCGGCGCAGGCGCTGCGGGCGCTCGGCGCCAGCGACCCGGGGGAGCTCGAGGTGCTGGCGCTTGCCACCGTCTCCACCGGCGGCGTCACGCTGAACCTGGCCGCACCCATCCTGATCCACCCCGGTACCCGGCTCGCTGCGCAGGTGATCCTGGAGGAGCCGGGCCATCCGACCCGCGCGCGCGTGCTCGACGCGGCCAGGCTGCCTCCGGCCAGCTCCATGGGCTGACGCCGAGCGGCTTGCTCATACCGAGTCGAAGCCGGAGAGCGCGAGCGGCCAGGGCAGGCGCGCGCGCAGTGCCAGCCACTCGTTCGCCACCAGCGCCCGCGCCGCTGCGGCCGGCCGTTCCGGCCCGAGCAGCCAGGCGCGTGTCTGGTCGGCCGAGAGCGCGACGGCGCCGCGCCCGCCCGTGAGGACGTAGCCCGTGCCCTCGGCGCGCAATCGGATGCCGGCCAGCGCCGGTACGCCGCCGGCTACGTGCGCAAGGAGGGCCGGCGGATCGGGCAGCCAGGCGAGCGCGAAGTCGCCCGGGCTCGCCTCCGCTCCGCCCTCGCGTAGCCGGGCGGCGGCGGGGTCGTCGCCCGGCCCGCACAGCCAGCGGCGCGCGCCGGCCTTCGCCAGAGCCTCGATGCAGGCGAGCACGGCGTCGGGATCGCCCGCCCATTCGTGGACACAGCCGCCGAGGTCGGCACCGCGGCCCGCGCAGGCGTAGGCGACGGGGCGACCCGCGCGGCGTGCGACACGCGTCGTGCAGTCGGGCGCCGCAGCCAGGCGCGCGAGCGCGCCGGGCGGGCGCTCGGCGCGCGTGGGGCGGGTGTCGTAGAGCCGCTCGAGCGCTGGCCAGTCGCCGGGCGCAGGCGGGCCGACCGCCACTGCGCCGTCCGCAAAGCCTCGGGCCGCCGCACAGCGTGCTGGGTCGAGGGCGAGGATCCACTCGCGCCCGGCCCGGCCGAAGCCGAGGGGCGCGTAGAGCGCGTCGAGATCGGTCCAGAGCAGCACGGCGAGCGCGCCGCCGTCGGCGAGCCGCCGTGCGGCCCTTGCCACGCAGGCACGTGCCAGTCCCTGGCCGCGAAAGCCCGGATCCGTGTAGACCAGCCCGACGAGGCCCACCAACGCGGGCCGGTTGGCGACGCGCACCGGGAGCAGGCGGGCGAGCGCGTGGGCGGCGAAGTGGCCGGCGCGGCGGACGACGACGTGGTCGCCGACCCGCTCGGGGGCCAACGCGAGCGGCTGCTCGGCGACGAGAGCCCCCGGTTGCTCCGGCCTCAGCCCCGCCTCGAGCCAGGCCAGCAGTCCCGCACGCGCCGCCGCCTCCACGCCCTCGCTCGCCGCTCGCCCCATCTCCGCTCCTCCTGCTCCTTTCGGGGGCGTTCCTGCGTCCCGCTCGCCCCTGGGCGCTCCCATCGTCGAGCGTGTCCGCGCGGGAAGACCTGCAAACCGGGTGCCGCACGCGGCGCCTTCGCGGTCACCGCATCGCTGCGCGAACCTTGCGTTTTGAATGCCCCCTTGCAGCCGGCAAGCGGCCGAGCGGCGGCGCCTGCCGGCAGCAAGCGATCGCGCGCGGGCAGCACGCGCGCAACTCGCGGGCGATCCCCCGCCGTGGCGGCGGGCGGCGGACGCCTCGGGGGTTTGCCCGAGCTGCGCTGCCAGGCCGCTGGCACCTCCCTTGCACTCCCCGGTGGCGGCCCGGCGCGTGCCGGGTCGTCCGTGCCGGACGCCAGGTCGGCGCCCGGCGCGGTGGGCCGCCAGGGATGGGCGGCTCGTCCACACAGGGAAGGAGATGGGAATGGGCCTTCGGGTCAACACGAACGTTGCGTCGGTCAACGCGCAGCGAAACCTGGTCAACACGACCGACCGCCTGAACCGCTCGCTCGAGCGCCTGTCGTCTGGTCTTCGCATCACGCGTGCCAGCGACGACGCCGCCGGCCTCGCGATCTCGGAGCGCTTCCGCGCCGAGATCCGCAGCCTCTCGCAGGCGCAGCGCAACGCCAACGACGGCGTGTCGATGCTCCAGATCGCAGAGGGTGCGCTCAACGAGACCAGCGGGATCCTGATCCGGCTGCGGGAGCTGTCGATCCAGTCGGCCAACGGCACCTTGGGCTCGGGCGAGCGGACCACGCTCAACGACGAGTTCCAGGCGCTGGTGGGGGAGATCAGCCGGATCGCGGCGGTCACCGAGTTCAACGGCACGCAGGTCCTGAACGGTGGGAGCAGCGTGTCGGTGACCTTCCAGATCGGCACCAACAACACGGCCAACGATCGCATCACGGTGACCGGCGTGGACGCCACCGCGTCGGGCGTGGGTGTCAGCGGCCTCAGCATCACCAGCGCAAGCGGCGCCCAGGCGGCGCTGTCCGCGATCGACTCCGCGATCGACACGGTGTCGAACCTGCGCGCGCAGTTCGGTGCTGCACAGAACCGGCTCGAGTCCGCGATCCGGTCGATCGCGGTGGCCGTGGAGAACACGACGGCCGCCGAGTCGCGGATCCGCGACGTCGACGTCGCCTCCGAGACCGCGGAGATGACGCGCAACCAGGTGCTCCAGCAGGCCGGTGTCGCGGTGCTCGCCCAGGCGAACGTCTCGACCCAGGCCGCGCTGCGGCTGCTCGGCTAGCGCTCGCGGAGGCTTCCGGTCGGCCGCTGCCGGCCGGACGCCTCCGGCCCGCCGCGGCACCCGCCGCGGCGGGCCCCTGCGCGGGCCAAGGAGGGTCATGGCGACCGATCCCGTCAGCGGCGGACGGCTCAGCTTCGGGGGGCTCGCCACCGGCATCGACACGGCGGCGATCATCGAGGCGCTGCTCGACGTCGAGCGGCAGCCGGTCCGGCGCCTCGAGGCGCAGCAGGGGGACGTCCGCACGCAGCAGGGGCTGCTTCGTCAGTTCAACGGCCTGTTGCTGGCGCTGCGCGACGCTGCGCGCGCGATCGACAACCGAAGTGACACGCTGGCGAGTGTAGCCACCGAAGAGGAGCTGCTTGCCCTCACGGCCGAGAGCTCGGACTCCGATGCACTCGGTGTCAGCGCCGACGGCCGCGCGGCGCCCGGCGTCTACGACGTACGCGTCGAGCGTCTCGCCACCAGCGCCAGGCTCGTGAGCGCTGCCTTCGCGAGTGCCGACGACGTCGTCGGCGGGGCGGGCGACACGATCCAGATCGACTTCGGCGGCGCGTCACCGCTCGAGATCGAGTTGGCCGGTGATACCACGCTCACCGGCATACGCGACGCGATCAACGGCGACTCGGGCAACCAGGGGGACCTGCGTGCCGCCCTGCTCGACGACGGCCTTGGCGGGGTACGCCTGGTGATCTCCGGCACCCGGACCGGGGCCGCCCACGACCTCACGCTGGGCGGGACGCTGGTCGGCCCGGGTGGCGCCGCGTTCCTCGACGCCGCGCTCTCGCGCCCAGCGGAGAACGCCCGGCTCGTCGTGCTCGGCGTGCCGATCGAGCGCGCGGGCAACGAGATCGGCGACGCGCTTCCGGGCGTGTCTCTTGCACTGCGCCGGGTCAACGACCCACTCGACCCGGCCGATGCGCACACCGTCACGGTGAGCCGCGACGACGAGGCAGTCGCGGGCCGCTTCCAAGCCCTGGTCGACGCCTGGAACGCCGTGCGCGAGTTCACCGTGAAGCAGGGCACGGTCGGGGCCGACGAGCAGGCGGGCCCGCTGTCCGGCGACTTCACGCTGCGCACCGTCGAGCGCACGCTCCAGGGCGTGCTCCAGGGAACCCGCGCCTTCGCCGGCAACGGCTTCGCCTCGCTCGGCGCCGTGGGCATCGCGTTCGACCGCAGCGGCAAGCTCACGCTCGACCGGGCGCGGCTGGGCGAGGCGCTCGACCAGGACCCCGACAGCGTGCGGGAGCTGCTCTCGGGTGACGGTACCACGGACGGCATCGCCACCGCCCTGGCCCGCTCGCTCGACGCGCTCGTGCGCACCGGCGACGGGGCCGTCACCAGCCGGATCGCCTCGCTCGATCGGCGAGTCGATCAGCTCCAGGATGCGATCGACCGGCTCGAGGACCGGCTCGGCCGGCGCGAGGAATCGCTGGTGCGCCAGTTCGCGTCGCTCGAGCGGCTGATCTCGACGCTCCAGGCGTCAGCAGGGTTCCTCGGGAGTAGCGGCTAGTGGCGAACCCGTACCTCGACATGCAGGTGCGAACCGCATCGCCGGTGGCGCTCCTGGCGCAGCTCTACGACGCCGCGCTGCGCCACGTGGAGGCGGCCCGCCGTCACCACGAGGCCGGACGCGTGCGCGAGCGCGGTGAGGCGATCTCGCGCGCGCTTGCGATCGTCGGCGAGCTGCGCAGCAGCCTCGATTTCGAGCGGGGCGCCGATCTGGCCCCGCGCCTCGAGGAGCTCTACGTCTACGCAAGCGAGCGGTTGTTCGAGGCCAACCAGCGCAATGCAGTCGTCGAGCTCGCTGCCGCCGCCTCCGTGCTGGGGCCGCTGCGCGATGCCTGGCACGAGCTGGCCGAACGGCCGGTAGCGGAGCTCGGCGGATGAGCGCCGCGACGCCCGCGGTCGACGCGGCCTCCGCGGCCGCCGCTGCGCTCCTCGCCCTCGATGCCGCGCTGGGCGAGGCGTTGGCGACCGGCACCGTCGAGCGAGCACTCGCGCTCGGTGCCGAGCGAGAGGCACGGATCGCCGCGCTCGTGGCGCTCGATCCGCAGGCCCTCGCGGCACCTGCGGTCGCCGCTGCGCTGGTCCGCTCCAAGGCCGGGCTGCCGCGCCTCGTCGCGCTGGCGACGGAGCGGCGCGACGCCGTCGGACGCGCGCTCACCCGGCTGCGGGCCGGAGCCGAGAGCGGCCGCCGTGCGCGCGGTGCCGGCCGCGAGGAGCCGCGCTTCGTGAGCGAGCGGGCCTGAGCGGTCGCGGCGCCCGCGCTGCGTCCGGCTCGCGTGCAACCGGAAAGCGTCACCGTTTCATCCTGCACGGCCCCCGGTCCATCGCTTCCCACCGCTCCGTCTCCTCCCTCCCCACGCCCGGAACGCGTTGGCATCGGTCTTGCTCCATCGAACACCGCCGCCGTTCCGTCCCGGCGGCGGGGGGGGGGGAACGCCATGGACGCCAGACCGCCGCAGGTCCTCGTCACCGGGGGGACCGGCTCGTTCGGCCGCGCCTTCGTGCGCCGCCTGCTGCGCGAACGGGCCGATTGCACGATCCGGATCTACAGCCGTGACGAGCTCAAGCAGTACGAGATGGCGCGCGCCTTCGGGAACGACCCGCGGCTCCGGTTCTTCATCGGCGACGTGCGCGACCGCGACCGGCTGGCGCGCGCTCTCTACGGCGTCGACTGGCTGGTGCACGCGGCCGCCCTCAAGCAGGTCCACCTGTGTGAGTACAACCCGGCCGAAGCAGTCAAGACCAACGTGCTCGGCGCCCAGAACGTGATCGATGCCGCCATCGATGCCGGCGTCGCGAAGGTCGTCGCGCTGTCGACCGACAAGGCCGTGAACCCGGTCAACCTCTACGGCGCCACCAAGCTTTGCGCCGAGAAGCTCTTCGTGCACGGCAGCGCCTACAGCGGTCCGCGCGAGACCCGCTTTGCCTGCGTGCGCTACGGCAACGTGCTGGGAAGCCGCGGCAGCGTGGTCCCGCTCTTCCTGGAGCAGGCAGCGACCGGCGTGCTGCCGATCACGGACCTGCGGATGAGTCGATTCTGGATCACGCTCGGCCAGGCGGTGGAGCTGGTGCTCCAGGTCCTGCACGACCTGCGCGGGGGCGAGATCTACGTGCCCAAGATCCCCAGCATGCGGATGGTGGATCTGGCGCGCGCGATCGCGCCCGAGGCGATGCTCAAGGAGGTGGGCATGCGGCCCGGAGAGAAGCTGCACGAGATGCTCCTGACGCCCGAGGAGGCGCACCGCACGCGCGAGTACGCGACCCACTTCGTCGTGTCCCGCACCACGCCGCGCAGCGATGGTCGACCGGTATCCGAGGACTTCGCCTACCGCAGCGACACCAATAGCCAGTGGCTCGACGTGGACCGGCTGCGCGAGCTCGTCCACGAGCTTGCCGGCGATGAGCGCTAGCGCGGCGCCTGCGCCGCCGCCGGCGCCCGGCCCGCCGATCCCGTACGCGCGCCACCACGTCGACGACGGTGATCGCGCCGCCGTGCTGCGTGCCCTCGCAAGCCCGGCGATCGCCCAGGGGCCGGAAGCGGAGGCGCTTGGCGCCGAGCTGGCCCGCACGATCGGGACCCGGCACGGTGTGGCCGTCACGAGCGGTACCGCCGCGCTGACGGCGGCGCTCGGCGCCCTCGGCGTCGGGCCCGGTGACGAGGTGATCGTACCGCCGCTGACCTTCGTGGCGACGGCGAACGCCGTGCTGGCCTGCGGCGCGCGACCGCGCTTCGCGGATGTCGAGCCCGACACGCTCAACCTCGATCCCGCCGCGGTGGCGCGCGCCGTGACGTCGCGCACGCGCGGCGCGATCCCGGTCCACTACGCCGGCCACCCGGCCGACGTCGCTGCGATCGCCGAGGCGCTGGGTCCCGGGCGCTTCGTGCTCGAGGACGCCTGCCACGCACTCGGCGCCGCGGTAGGGGAGCGCGCGGCCGGCGCGCTCGGCCACGCGGCGTGCTTCTCGTTCCACCCTGCCAAGGCCATCACCACCGGTGAGGGCGGTGCCGTCGTGACCGACGACGCCGAGCTGGCCGGCGCGGTGCGCCGCCTGCGCGACCACGGTCTCGAGCGCGCGCACAGCGGCCGTCGCGGCCTGGGCCTGCCGCCGGAATGGGACGCCGAGCAGCGCGGCGACTGGGTCTACGAGCTGCACGCGCTCGGCACCAACCACCGCCTCGCGGAGCCCGCAGCGGCGCTCGGCCGCAGCCAGCTGGCGCGGCTCGCCTCGCGGGTGGCGCGCCGGCGTGCGCTCGCCGAGCGCTACACGAGTGCGCTGGCCGGCGAGGACGCGCTCGTACTGCCCTCCGAGCGCCCGGGCGTGCGCTCGGCCTGGCACCTCTACCCGGTGCGCGTGCAGCCAGGCACGCTGCGCGGCGGGCGGGCCGCGCTCTTCGCCGCTCTGCGCATGCGCGGCATCGGCGTACAGGTGCACTACGTGCCGGTGCACCTCCAGCCGCTCTACCGCGAGCGTCTCGGCACCCGCTTCGGTGACCATCCGGTGGCCGAGCAGGCGTACCTGGGCCTGCTCTCGCTGCCGCTCCATCCCTGGCTGGGCGACGCCGACTGGGATCGGGTGCTCGACGAGCTACGTGGCGAGCTACGGCGGGCTCGACGATGAGCGTGCTGCGGCTGTTCACGGTCTTCCACGCCAACCTGGATTTCTCGGCGCTACCCGAAGCGGACGTGCCGCGGGTGCTCGAGCGCTGCTACTGGCCGCTCCTGCGCACCAGCGCCGAGGAGCGGCTACCGCTCGGCATCGAGCTGCCGGCGCGCACGCTCGAACGCCTGGTGCGCGAGGATCCCGAGTGGGTGAAGACCCTGCGCGAACTGGCCGGGCGCGGGCTCGTCGAGGTGGTGGGCTCGGGGCTTGCACAGCTCGCCGCGCCGCTCGTGCCCGAGGACGTGAACCGCGCCAACCTGCGCCTCGGCCGCGACGTCTATACCGCGCTGCTCGGCGCGGCACCGGGCACCTGGTTCGTGCACGAACAGACCTTCGCACAGGGCCTCGGCCCGCTCTACGAGGAACTGGGCGCCACTGCGCTCGTGATGGAATGGAACAACCCGGCCAGCCGGCGTCCGGAGCTGCGCCCGCTGCGCCACCGCCCGGCGCGGCTCGCGATCGGCAACACCGGCGGCTTGCCGCTGCTGTGGAACGACTCGGTGCTGTTCCAGAAGTTCCAACGCGTCGCCCACGGCGTCCTGCCGCTCGCCGACTATGTCGACTTCGTGCTGGCGGCGCGGGCGCCGGGTGAGCCGCGCCTGGCCTGCGCCTACGGCGGCGACCTCGAGATCTTCGACTACCGGCCGGGCCATTCGGCGCCCGCCGGCGCGGAGCGCGGCGAGGAGATGACGCGCGTCCGCGGCGCGCTCGCCGCGCTCGCGCGCCGGCCCGACTGCGCGCTCGTGCTGCCTCGCGACGCCGGCGCCGGTCTCGCGCCGGGCCCGCGGGTCGAGCTGGCCAGCGCGGCCGACCCGATCCCGTGCAAGAAGCAGCCGCGCTACAACCCGACCCGCTGGGCGGTGTCGGGCCGCGACGGGCTCGGCCAGAACACGCGCTGCTTCCGGCTCCACCGCACGCTGCATGCGGTGCGTGCGCTCGAGGGGCCGCTCGGCACGGCGCGGCGCCCGGAGTGGTGCCGGACTCTCGTCGAGCTCTGGCGCAGCGACCTGCGCACGCGCGCCACCGAGGAGAAGCTCGAGGACTTCCACGCCGGCGCCGGGCGGCTCGACGCCTTCTTGCGCGAGCGGCTCGAGGCGCTGCTGCCGCTACGTAGTGCTGACACCGACGTGCTGCTCGCGAACCCGTGGGAGGAGCCCTGGCCGGGTGAGGTCGTCGAGGTGCTGCTGCGCCTGCCTCCCGGGCGCCTCGCGGCAGCCTCGGTCGTCGCTGAACGGCCCGAGGCGCTGGCTGCCGGTGCCGCGCAGGTCGAGGTGCTCGAGCGCCACCGCGACGGCTCGATCCGCACCGCCCGGCTCGTGGCGGCGCCGTGTCTCGCGCCGGGTGAGCGCCTCGAGCTGCGCCTCGTGCCAGGCCCGGCGACACAGGACGCGGATGCCCCCGCGGATCCAGAGCGGCTCGAGACGGACGCCGTGCAGGCGCGCCTGCTGCCGCACCGGGGCGGCGCGCTCGCTGCGCTCGCCTTCCCGGCGCTCGCGCCGGCCCCGCTGGTCGGCACGATCCCGCACGGCACCTTCTCCGACGTGGCGCTTTCGCCCGATTTCTACTCGGGGCATGCCGTGGCCGTGACCGAGCCGGGCGAGAAGGTCACGGACCTCCAGCCGATCGCGCGGGTACGCCGCCTGGCGGCGGGTCCGCTGCGAGACGTGCTGGCGCTCGAGGTCCCGACCCCTCTCGGCCCCTGGCGCAAGGTCTACCGTGCCTACCGCGACCGCCCGCGCCTCGACCTGTTGCACGAGCTGCACCTGCGCGAGGTGCGCTTGCGCTCGCTGCGCGTGGCGGCCGTCACCTGGATGCCCGGCGCCTACGCGCGCGCACGGCTCACGTTCGCCACGGTGAACGGCGGTCGCGAGATCGAGCGCTTCGTCCTGCCGCCCGGGACGCGCATCGAGCAGCCGCGCGCCGCTGCGCCGTCGGTGTCGGCGACGTCCTGCCTGGGCGCAACCGAGGGCTGGGTGGCGGCGGGCGACGAGCGGGCCGGCGTCGCCGTGATCGGCGACCGCGCCCAGGCCGCGCTCGCGCCACTGCTCGAGTTCCAGGACGCCGAGGACCGCTTCCTGCTGCGCCTGCACCAGAGCGCCGCGGAGACCGACGAGACGCGCGCCACCTTCCTGCGCGGTGTGCAGTCGTTCCACGTCGCGCTGGTCGGCTATGCCGGCGAGCTCGGCGGCGTGCGTCGCACGGCGCGCGCGATCCAGCGCGGGCTTGCCTACCGAACGGAGCACGGCGTTGGCCTCACCCCGGGACTTTGAGCGCAACCTGGCGCGCTTGCGCCGGGCGCACCCGGCCCTGGCCGCGGCGGTGGCGGCGGCGGACTCCGCAGCGATCGCCGCCGTCCAGGGACCGACGGGCGCCACCACGCTCGTCGAGGGCGGCCGCCAGATCGCCTCCGCGTACGACCCCGCCGGCGAGGGCGCGGCGCAAGCGGAGGTGCTCGCCGCCTCGCCGGTGGACCTCCTGGTCGCGGTCGGCTTCGGCCTCGGCTACCACCTCGAGACCTTCCTTGCCCGCCGGCCGGCGGCGCGCGTGCTCGTGCACGAACCGTCACCGGCGCGTCTGCGCGCGGCGCTCGCGCTGCGCGGCGAGCTGCCCTGGCTGTCCGATCCGGCGCTGGCCTTCGCGGCCGATCCCGACGAGCTCGCGCGCGCCTTCGCGCAGCGCTACGTCGCGGGACTCGCCGTGCGCGTCTTCCTGCACCCCTCCCTCCAGGCGCTCGCGCCGGATGCGGCGCGTGCGGCACTTGGCCGCGTCGCCGATACCAAGCGCAGCGCTGACCTGGTGGCCGGCACACGCATCGCGATGATGGAGACCTGGGCCGCGCTCGCGATCGAGAACGCTCCCGCGCTCGCGGCGACGCCCTCGGCCGCGGTGCTCTTCGACGCGTTCGCGGGCGTTCCGGCGGTCGTGGCCGCTGCCGGGCCCTCGCTCGACCGGCAGCTCGAGACGCTGGCGCAGGCGCGCAAGCAGGTGCTGCTGATCGCGATCGGGCAGGCCTTGCCGGCGCTGCGCCGAGCCGGGATCGAACCCGACCTGGTACACGTGGTGGAGAGCAAGGACGTCTCGGGGCAGCTCGTCGACGGCGGGCCGGCGGAGTCGCTGGCGCTGGTGGTGCCGCCCTCGGTGCATCCCCGGGTCTTCGCCACGCCGGTGCGCGCGCGCTTCGTCGGCTACCCCGAGCCCAACGGGCTGGCCTGCTGGCTGGCACGCGGCTTCGGCGAGCGCCGCTGGCTGCCGGGCGGGGCGACGGTGGCCCAGAGCGCCGTCCATCTGGCAGCGCACCTCGGCGCCGACCCGATCCTGCTCGTCGGCCAGGACCTCGCCTTCACCGACGGGCGGGTCTACGCGCGCGGCAGCGCCTACGACATGGTGTCGCTGCGTACGCTCGGCGGCGGCCGCTACGCGTTCGCGGGACTCGCCGAGAAGAAGTCGATGCTCGGCCTGGCCCCGCCTTCCGAGGGAGCTAGCGACGAGCTGCTCCAGGTGGCGGGTTGGAACGGTGGCCACGTTGCCACATCCCGCACCTACGCTGCCTTCCTCGAGCACTACCGCGCGATCGGTGCCTTCTGGGCCGCGCGCGGGGTACGCATCGTCAACTGCACCGAGGGAGGAGCGCGCATCCCGGGCCTCGCACATCGTGCGCTCGCCGAGGTCCTGGGCGAGCTGCCGGCGCAGACGGTAGACGTCGGCGCGATCGATCGTGCGCACGCAATCGCGTCGCGCCCGCCGGTCGCGGCGTTCGCGGAACGTGTCGCGGCAGGGCGCCGTGCGCTCGGTGCGATCGAGCGGGCGGCGCGGATGGGCGCGCGCGCCGCGGCGGAGGCGCCGCGCGCGCTGCGCCAGGCCTCCGGACTCCGCCGGCGCGCGGAGCTGCTGCGGACCATCGGACGTGCCGAGCGTGACGTGCGCCGTGCGCTCGACGCGCTGCCCTGGCTCGACGATCTCACCGAGCTCGACCGTCACCGCAACGAGCTCGCCACGCGCCGCGCCGACGCGACGCCCGCCGCCGAGGGCGCCGCCGCCGAGGCGGCACGGCTCTTCGCCGCGACCCTCACCGCGGCGCAGCGGGCCCGAGCTCTCCTCGACCGGCTCGAACAGCAGCTCGCGTCGGTACCGGAAGCTGGGCCGACACCGCGAGAGGACGGTGGCCCGGCGCCCGGACGGCCGGCCCCGGCGCACGAAGCGGGCGCCCGGGCGCGGGCGATCACCGGGGCCGCGCGATGACCGCGGAAGGGGCGGCGGCAGCGCCGGCGCTCGTCGTCATCGACCCGAGTCCGGCGCAGCGCGAGCGGCTCGCGGCGGCCGCGGACGCGCTCGGCGGCGTGCCGGTCGTGGCTCTCGACCCGGGCGTGCTCGGGCCGGCCGCTCTTGCCGCGCTGGCCGGCGCGCGGGGAGTCGTCGTGGCCTGGGACCTGGGCGTGCGGGCAGGACTCGACGTGGTGGAGGCGCTCGCGCACGACCCGGCCACCGGAGGAGTGCCAGCGGCCCTCGCTGTCGAGGCGCCGACGCGCGTGCACATCGAGCTCGCGCTGCGTGCGGGTGCGCGCACCGTCGTGCGCCGGCCCTACGACCCGGCCGAGATCGCGCGGGCACTGTGGGCCGGGACGGGATCACCGCCGGCCGCCGGCGCGGACGACACGAGCACGGTGGTGGAGGCAGCATCGCCGGGCGCCCCGGGCTCCTCGGCGCACACGGCACCGCCGGCCACGGCGGGGGTGGAGCCACCCGGGTCGGATCCCGCCGCCGCCGGAGCGCAAGCCTGCCCGGGGGCGACGGCGGCGGATCCCGCCGCGGATTCCGGAGGCGAACCGGCGTGAGGGGCGCCATCGTCGGCATCGTGCAGGCGCGCGCTGGCTCGACCCGGCTCCCGAACAAGGTGCTGGCGCCGCTGGCCGGCCGGCCGCTCCTCGCGCTGCTGGCGGCGCGGCTCGCGCCGGCGCGGATCGACGAGTGGTGGCTCGCCACCACCGCCGGCCCCGACGACGACGTGACCGCACGCTGGGGCGAGGCGCTCGGATGGCATGTGCAGCGCGGCGCTGTGGAGGACGTGCTGTCGCGCTTCGCCGAGATCGCGCGCGCGCGACGCCCTGCCTGGATCGTCCGCATCACCGCTGACGACCCCTTCACCGACGCCGCGATCGTCGACCACCTGCTGGCCGGAGCGGCCGTGCAGCCGCCGTCCGTAGCGCTCGTCGAGGCCGCCGGCGGCGTGCTGCCGCTCGGCTACGCGCCGCAGGTAGCGCGTGGCGCGGCGGTCCTGGCGGCCGACGCAGGCGCCACCGAGGCGCACGACCGGGCGCACGTGCTCACCTGGCTCGCCGCGCGTGGCGCGCGCCACGCCGTGCCGCTGCCGCCGGCCTGGCCGGCGCGTCCGACGTGGCGCTGGACCGTCGACACGCCGGCGGATCTGACCATGGCGCAGGGAGCCTTCGCCGCCTTCGGCGCGCAGGCCGTGACGATCGACTACCCGGCCATGGTGCGTGCGCTCGACGCGCGGCCGGCGCTCGTCGCGGGCAACGCGCACGTGCGCCAGAAGGCGCTGGCGGAGGGGTGAGCGTGTCGCCGCCGTCCGTCGCTGCACCGCCGCTCGCGGGCCTTGGGCTCGCCGGCGTCGGGATCGGCGTGACGGGCGGCGGGGGGCACCTTGGAAGCGCGCTCGCGAGCGGGCTCGCCGCGGCCGGCGCGGTGGTGGTGGTGTGCGGGCGCCGCGAGGCGCCGCTCCGCGCCGTCGCCGACGCTGCGGCTGCGCGCGGCGCCGCCGGTCGCGTGTGCTGGGAGGTGGCCGACGTCGCGCGGCCCGACGACGTCGAGCGCGTCCTCGACCGCATCGAGCGCGAGGCGGGCGCTGTCGGCGGCTGGGTGAACAACGCCTACGGGGGCCCGGGCGGGCTGCTGTTCGCGGACCTCACGCCGGAGACAGCGCGCGCCGCGCTCGCGAGCGGCCTCGCCGACCCGATCCTCGCCACGCAGGCCGCCGCGCGACGCATGCGTGGAGGGGGCGGGGCGATCGTGAACGTGGCCTCGATGTACGGCCACGTCTCACCGCAACCCGCTGCCTATCGGCGTCATCCACAGTGGCACAACCCCCCGGCCTACGGCGCAGCCAAGGCGGGCCTCGTGCAGTTCACGCGCTACGCGGCCTGCCACCTGGGCCCGCTCGGGATCCGCGTCAACAGCGTCTCGCCGGGTCCCTTCCCCCGCGACGAGATCCGTGGCGACGCCGATTTCCGGGCCGCGCTCGAGGCGCGCACGCCGCTCGGGCGGGTGGCCGCCGCCGAGGAGCTGGTCGGGCCGGTTGCGTTCCTGCTCTCCCCCGCGGCGAGCTTCGTGACCGGCCACGACCTGGTCGTCGACGGCGGCTGGACCGCCTGGTGATCGCGGCGCGCCTCGTGCTCGGGACCGCGCAGTGGGGCGGACCCTACGGGATCGCCAACCGCGGCGGACCACCGGTCGCCGACGAGCGGGCGCGCCTGCTCATGCTGGCGCGCGCTGCCGGCGTACGCGGGCTCGACACGGCGCGTGCCTACGGCGAGAGCGAGCAACGCATCGCCGCAGCGATGGCCGCCACCGCGACCTGTTTCACGGTGGGGACCAAGCTCGCTCCCGACGTCTGCCCGCCGGGTGCGTCGGAGGCCGAGGTGCACGCGCGCGTCGAGCAGAGCCTCCTCGCGAGCCGCGAGGCGCTCGGTGTGGAGCGCCTCGATGCGCTGCTCCTGCACCGGGCAGCGCACCGGGAGGCCGCGGCCGGCGCGCTCTGGGCGCGACTACGGGCGGAACGCCGAGCCGGCCGGATCGGCCGGCTCGGCGTCTCCGCGGCGAGCCCCGCCGAGGCCTGGGACGCGCTCGCCGATCCCACCGTCGAGCGCGTCCAGGTGGCGGCGAGCCTGTTCGACCAGCGGTTGCTGCGCACCGGCTTCTTTGCCGAGGCTGCGGCGCGTGGCGTCGAGGTGCAGGTGCGCAGCGTGTTCCTCCAGGGCGCCGCCCTCCTGCCGCCCGACGCCCTGCCGCCCGCACTCGCTGCGCTGCGGCCGCCGCTCGCACGCGTCCACGCCTTCGCCGCGGCGCATGCGTTGCCGCTCCCCGCGCTGCTGCTCGGCTTTGCGGCTGCGGTCCCTGGCGTGGCGCTCGTGATCGGCGTCGAGTGCGCGGCCCAGCTCGGCGCGCACCTGCGGGCAGACGCGGCGATCGCGCGTGCGGCGCGCCTGCAGCAGGAGCTTGCGGTGCTGGTGCCGCCGCTCCCCGAGACAGTCCTGGATCCCTGGCGCTGGCAGAACGCGGCATCGCCTCACCAGTCGAGGGAGCTGGCGTAGCCGAGCTCGACGAGCTCGCACCCGGCCAGGTCCTTGAAGACCGCGCGGTGCCGGGTGCCGAACCAGCGTCGCCAGTCGCCGCGCCGGCCCGCGCGCAGGTGGCGTGGCGCCTGTTCGCGCATGCGTGCGAAGTCCGCGTCGCGTGCGATCGCGGACGCGTCGACCGGCAGACCGAGGTGTGCGGCGAGGGCGGCGACCGTCGCCTCTCGGTCCTCGACCAGCGCCTCGTAGCGCACCAGCCGCCAGCCACCGGCGCGGCCGGCCAGAGCGCGCACGTGGTCGCGCCAGGCCGTCACCTTGCCGGCGAAGAAGTCGAGGTCCCCGTAGATCTGCTCGATCGTCTCGAAGCGGTGGTCCGGGTAGAGCGCCAGGATCGCGGGCGTCACCAGGTAGTGGAGCATCGAGTTCACGACGTCGCGGCCGTCGCGCAGCACGTAGAGACGGTGCGAGAAGCGTGGGCTCCAGGGCGCCAGCTCGTCCGGTCGATCGTGGCTCCAGACCAGCGTCGAGTGTGCCAGTGCCAGCTCGATGTCGAGCGGCAGGAAGCGGCAGCGATGGTCCGGGAACTGCACGTGCCAGCGCCCGTCGACGAGCTTGAAGTTGTCCACGCGGTGGGCGTCGGGCATGCGCCGCGTGGCGCCGCAGAGTCCATCGATCACCGCTCCCACGCCGCTCGCCTCGACGAAGGAGCGGAAGCGTCCGTGCCGGCCGAGGATCGCCGCCACGATCCCGTGCAGCAGCCAGTTGCCGGACTTCGAGTAGCCGCACTGGAGGACGCGCAGCGGGGCTCCGTCCGGAGGAGTCAACGCCGCTCGCATACCATCACCGTGTTGTTGCCCACCGGATCCCCCGGGACGACGATGCGTCCAGCCTTGATCCCGATCAGTTCGTGGATCCGGAAGCGCGCGGTCACCAGTGCGCGCAACTCGTCGAGCGAGAACTCCCGGTGGTGATGCGGGTTGAGCGGCACGGCGCCGAGCGAGCTCTGCGGCGTCGAGAGCACCAGGACCCCGCCGGGCCGCAGCACGCGGGCGAACGAGGCCAGGCAGGCTTCGGGATCCACCGTGTGCTCGAGCGTCTCGAACGACGTAACGGCGTCGAAGCGACCGGTGGGGAAGGGCAATCGGGACACGTCGGCGACGACGGCGCGCACCGGCCAGCGGCGTGCGCGCAGCCCGGCAAGTCGCGGGAGCTGGCCGCGCGCGAGGTCGACGGCGACGACCTCGGCCACCCGCTCGGCCAGGAAGCGTGTGCCGCCGCCGTCTCCGCAGGCGGCCTCGAGGACGCGGAAGTCGGACGCGAGGTGCGCGGCGGCAAGCTCGTAGTGGAAGCGCGACTGGTCGCCGGCGGCCTGGCGGTGCGCGGGGTCCCCCTCGGCGCGCGGCGTGTCGTAGAGGGCACGCGCGGCACGACGCCAGGCGTGCAGGCGGGCCGGCGCGTAGCGGGGCGGGGGGAAGTGCCGCCAGCGCAGGCCGCTCTCCGCCCGGCAGGCCGCATGGCGCGGGTACGCGCGCAGGGCGGCGTCGCGGGCCGGGTGGAGCGCCGCGGCCAGCCGGCGCAGCGCGCCCACTCGATACACCTCGGAGGCGAAAGCCGGCGGGAAGTCGTCGGGCAGCTTCGCGCAGTCGAGTCCCTCGGCCGTCGCGCAGGCCGCCAGCGCCTCGGTGACGTCGAGGTCGACGAAGGGGTGCTGGCCGTCGCAGCGCGCGACGAGTGCGCCGGCGGGGAGATCGGCTGTTGCATCGACGAGCCTCGCGAGCGGATCGCCGTCGTGGGCGAACAGGCGCGCGAAGCGGGCCGGTGCGATGCGCGGCGCGAGTCCGGGGAAGGGCCCCTCGCGATCGAAGGCCGGTGCCACCAGGGTCACTCCGAGCGCCGGCCAGCGTGCAGCGACGCGCTCGAGGGTATGCACGACGGCAGGGCGCCCTTCCAGCGGCTGCAGGCAGGGGTCGGGTGCGCCCTTCCAGGAGCGCGAGCTCGCCTGTACGAGGAAGCGCGCCAGCGGAACGTTGCGCGCCGTGCTCACGACGCGTCTCCCGGCGTGTAGCCGAGCGCGGCCAGCGCCTCGCCCGCCGCCTCTTCGAAGGCGAGCCGTTGGGCGGGGCCGAAGGCTTCGCGCCAGCCCCCCGGCGCACCGCGGCGAAGGTGGCCCGGCGCATCGGGCGCGAGCGCCGCGAACGTGAGCCGCGCTCCGAGCGCGGGTGCGTCGACGGCAAGCCCGAGCGCCGCTGCGACCCGCTCCACGGTGCCGGCCGGGTCACGTGCCAGGTCCTCGAGGCGCACGAGCAGGAAGCGCTCGCGGTGCTTCAGGTACGAACCCACGTGCTCGGACCAGCGCCGGGCGTAGCGCGTGAAGAGCGGCAGGTCGGCGTAGACCGCGGCCGGCGACGCGTGCCGGTACTCGGGGTGCAGGCGCCGGATCTCCGGACGCACCACGTGATGGGCGAGCGAGTCGAGGACGTCGCGCCCGTCGCGGGCGACGTAGACGCGGTGCGTGACCGCGTCGAGCTCGGGACGGGACGCTACCTCGCACGGGTCGTGCGTCCAGAGCAAGGTCGAGCCCGCGAGCAGGAGTCCGGCGTCGACGGGCAGCCAGCGGCAGTCCGGGTGCGGGAACTCGAGGAGCGCAGCCCCGCTCGCAAACGAGACGGCGTCGACCTCGGCGGCCTCCGGGAAGAGCAGCTGCTCGGCACCCAGCGTCGCGGCGACGTGGGCCAACCCGGTGCGCCGCTTGAAGGATTGGCGCAGGCCGTGACGATCGAGCAGCGCGGCCAGCAGACGGTAGACGCCATAGTTGCCCGACTTCGGGAATCCGCATTGGAGTACCCGCGGCGCCCGCGACCGGGAGGGCACGGCCGTCACAGCACCGCCCACGCGACGTTCGGGTCGAACGGGAACTTGCGCAGCCGTAGCCGGCGCAGGTCGAACCGCTCGAGCAGCGCCTCGGTCTCGCCCGGCCAGTACGCGCTGTTGACCTCGTCGAAGGCGATCACGGCGCCCTTCGGCATGCGCGGAAGCAGGTGCTCGAGCGCGGCCCGGGTCGGCTCGTAGAGGTCGAAGTCGAGGAACAGCAACGCCACCAGCAGGTGCCGGTTCTCGGCGACGAAGCGCGGGATCGTCTCGCAAGCATCACCGCGCACCAGCTCGATCTTGGGATGGTGGCCGAGGATGCGGCCGCGGTCGTGGAGCTCCGCCAGCGCCGACAGCTCGCCGTGGACGTCGTGCGTGGGCGCGAAACCGCCGGGGCGGCGCTCGGCGAGCGGCGTCCCGGCGGCGGGCTCGTCGTGGGCCGAGAGTGCGGGGAAGCCCTCGAAGGTGTCGAAGCCGATCACGCGCCGGTGGATCGCGAAGGGCTCGAGGGTCGAGGAGAGCTTGGCCCACGCGAACAGTCCCCCCCCCTGCCGCACCCCGCACTCGATCACCGAGCCCTTGACGTCGAGCGCGCGGCGGAACAGCTCGTAACGGACCACGAAGCGCAGCAGGCTCGGCCGCGGCACGTACTTCTCGAAATTGGCGAGTCGCTCCGCGAGAGGCGCGCCGCAGGCGGCGAAGAACGCCGCCTCGCTGTCTGCGATGGGCGCCGGTGCGGCGGAAGGCCGGTCTAGCACGCGCCCGGGCACGGGGTCCCCAGCGCGTCGTAGGCGGCGCGGCGCGGCGCAGGCAGGGTGAGCCAGCTGCGTGCGAAATCGTCGAGGCCCCGGCCGGTGAGCGGGTGGTCGAGTACGAGGTCCCAGGTGGCGGGCGGCACCGTGGCAACGTGCGCGCCGGCCAGCGCGGCGAGTCGCAGGTGGCCGGGGTTGCGCACGCTCGCGACGAGCAGCTCGGTCGGCGAGCCGAGGCGCGCGAGCAGGCTGGCGGCGTCCGCCACGCGCTGCTCGTCACCGAGCCCGAAGTCCTCCGTGCGGCCGAGGATCAGGCTCACGTAGGCGACGGGCACCCGTGCGAAGGCCACGATCTGCGCGGGCTCGAAGCAGAGCGTCACGTTGCACGGGATGCCCTCCGCACCGAGCGTGCGGGCGGCCTCCAGGCCGGCGCGGTCGGCGGGAAGTTTGACCACGACGTTCGGCGCCAGCGCGGCGAGTCCGCGACCCTGTGCCACCATCTCCTTGGCGTCGCCGTGCGTCACCTGCGCGGACACGGGGCCGGCGACGCGTGCCGCGATCGCGCGCAGCACGTCGAGGGGTTCACCCGGCTCGCGCGCGAGCAACGCCGGGTTGCTGGTGACCCCGTCGACCAGGCCGAGCGGCGCGAGCCGCTCGATCTCAGCGAGCGAGGCCGTATCGAGGAAGAGCTTCACGGTGGTTTTCCTCCGTAACGGCCGCGGGTGATGCGGCCTCGGGTTCGACATCGAAGCGCACGGCCGCGACGGCGGCCTCGGCGCGCGCGATCGCCTGGTCGGCGCCTTCGCCGATCGCGATCACGGAGCCGACGCGGCAGGTGTGGTCGGTCAGCGGGCGGATCCGGTCGCCGGGCTCGACGGTGAGCTCGGCCCACGCGACGCCGGGCAGGCGCGCCGCCGCGGCGAAGCCCGTGACCGCGCGCAATCGTCCCGGCGGCGGCCGGAAGAAGCGATTCGCCACCGGCGTCGCGCGGCGCGGCCGCAGCGTCGTCGGATCGACGGGAACGCCGACGGCGTGACACGCGGCGGCAGCGACGAGGTCTACACCGGTCGAGAGCGGAATCGTGAGCGTGCAGAAGGCGCCCCCCGAGAGCCGCGCCGCCACCTCGATCACGCGCAGGGTGCCGTCCTCGTCGACCACGAGGTCACCCTTCACGATGCCGCCCGGCAGGCCGAGCGCATGCGCGGCGGCGCGCACCAGCGCGTCGACGCGTGGCGCCAGCACGGTGGCCGCCCGGGCCGGCTGGAGGCCACCGTTCTCGATGACGTGCGGCGCGCACGCCTCGAGCCACTCGTAGTTCCGATCGGCGAGGCCAGGCGTCGCGATCGTGTCGCCCGCGACGAAGGACTCGCTCGAGAGCTGTGGTCCGGGGACGAAGCGCTCCACCAGCACGCGACCCGCCGGCGAGGCCGCTTGCGCGGCGGCGAAGGCCGCCGCGACGTCGTCGCCCGGGCGCAGCCGGACCACGCCACGCGCGCCACGGCTGTCGACCGGCTTCACGATCGCTGGCAGCCCGATACGGCGCAGCGCGGAGCTCAGGTCGGCAGCGGAGGCTACCGGAGCGAACTCGGGTACCGGCACGCCGCCCGCGCGCAGCGCTTCCTTCATCGCAAGCTTGTCCGCCGCGCGGCGTGCAGCGGCGAGCGGGAGTCCGGGCAGGCCCAGCGCGTCGGCGACGCTCGCCACGGTGACGGGTACGTCGGCCGCGATCGTGAGCACGCCGTCGAGCGGCAGGCGCGCGTGCAGGGCGCGAGCGGCAGCCACTGTCGCCTCGGCGTCGTAGGTGCTGGCGAGCAGGCGCTCGTCGGCGAGGGCGAAGCCGGGGGCTGCGGGATCCCGGTCGCTCACCGCGAGCCGGGCGCCGAGCGCGCGCAGGCGTGCGAAGCCGGGCAGCGCCTCACGGCCCCCGCCGACCAGCAGGAGGTGGCGTCCCGCCAGCGCGCTCATCGCACCCACGCGCCGCCGTTCACCGAGATCGTCTGCGCGGTGACGTAGCTGGCCTCGTCGGAGGCCAGGAAGACGGCGGCACCGGGTACCTCGTCGGGTCGACCGAGGCGGCCGAGCAGGATCGTCGGCAGGATGCGGTCGCGCAGCGACGCCGGCATCGAGCGGTCCGTGAGCTCGGAGTCGATCACGCCCGGCGAGAGGCAGTTCACGGTGATGCCGCGGGGCCCGAGGAAGCGGGC
Source organism: Deltaproteobacteria bacterium (assembly GCA_035063765.1). Classification (NCBI taxonomy): domain Bacteria; kingdom Pseudomonadati; phylum Myxococcota; class Myxococcia; species Deltaproteobacteria bacterium. The sequence goes on along the minus strand of JAPSFT010000007.1, from coordinate 58,003 downwards.
CAGGCAGTGGGTCAGCGCCATCACGCCAGCCTTGGCGGCGGCGTAGGAGGGGGTGCGCGGGCCGCCGTACTCGCCCGACAGCGAGCCGACGTTGATCACGCGCCCGCCCTGCGGCAGGTACGGCAGCGCCTCCTGGCAGCACACGAAGACACCCTTCAAGTCGACGTCGAGCACCGCGTCCCACTGGGCGTCGCTGATCTGGTCGAAGTCGCCGGTCACGTTGACGCCCGCGTTGTTGACGAGCACGTCGATGCGGCCGTAGCGGGCGGCCACCGTCGCCATCGCTCCGCGCACGCTCGTGCGATCGCGCACGTCGAGCGCCAGCGGCTCGGCGCAGCCGGCGTCGGCCGCGAGCTTCTCCGCGTCGGCGCGGCCCGTGCAGTACGTGGGCACCGCAATCGCGCCCTCGCGCGCAAAGGCGCGTACGATCGCCGCACCCAGCCCGCGGCTCCCCCCCGTCACCAGGCACACCTTGCCCCGTAGCCTCACCTCTGTCCCCCCTCGCTCGCGATCGCGCACCGCGCGGCGTCCATCGCCTCGACGAGCCGAACCGCGCCCCGCCCGTCGCCGAGCAGCGCGCGCGCCCGCGCGGAACGCGGCCGGCGCCACTCCGGATCGAGCACCGTCTCGAGCAGCCGCCGGTGCAGGGCTTCCGGCTCGATGGTGGGCGCGGCGCCGCCGAGGCCGCCGACGCCGATCGCTTCCAGCCCCTCGGCGTCGGCTGCGTCCTCGAGGCCGTGCGCGAGGTACAGGGCCGGCGTTCCGAACCAGGCCAGCTCGTAGACCGTCGTGCCGAAGCCGCACACGGCGAACACGCTGCGCTGCATGAGCAGTCCGAGCGTGCTCCGGTCGAGATCCGTGTGTACGCGGAAGCCGAGCTGGTCGATGCGCCGAAGCAGCGTCTCTCGCCGCCCGAAGCAGCGGCCGATCAGCACGTGGACGGGGCCGAGATCGGCGCCCGCGGCGGCGAGCGCCTTGCCGAGCGGCTCGCAGAGCGTGCCAGTCAGGTCGTGCGGGTCGGCGCCGCCCATCGTGACGAGCACGCCGCTGCGCGCCGGTGTCTCGCAACGCGCGGCGAGCGCGCGGAACTCCCTCGGGATCACACACCAGCGCCCGCCCTGGAGCAGGCGCGGGTGGCGACGGCCGGAGCCGTGCAGGTTGGGCAACACGCTGAGTTCGGCGTCGTCGACGTGATCGGTGCGATCGAGCACGACGCGGTGGGCACCGGCTGCGCCGCCGCGGCGCAGCTCCTCGGCGATCGGCTCACGCGTGTCGAAGAACAGGTGGCGTGCGGGACGCGCAGCGTCGTCGGGCCCGGTCCAGGGCTCGATCTCCGCGGCGGGTAGCAGCTCGGCACACAGCGCGTGGGCCGCTGCGTCACCGCGCAGGGCCAGCGCCACGGACCAGTTGCGGTCGACGGCCTCGCGCGCCACTTCGAGGGTGCGCATGGCGTGGCCGAGGCCGTAGCGCGCGCCGGCCGTGAAGAAGCAGCGCAGGACGACGGGCACGCTCACGCCGCCAGCCCCGCTCGCGTCGTCCGGAGCGGGCGCAGGCCGTCGGCCGGATCGGCGCGCCAGGCGCGTTCGTCGGCTTCACCGGCGTCCGGCTCCTTGGTGCCGTCGCCGTCGGCAGCCAGACCGGTGCGTACCAGCCGGATCGTCTCGGCGGCGCGCTCCGGCAGCCAGCAATGCCCCGGCTCGAACTCGGCACCCGCTCCGTCGAGGTCGAGGTGCAGCTCGACGATTTCGGCGCCGTGCCGGTGCACGGCACGCAACACGACGGCGGGATCTGCGCTGTGGTCGGACCAGCCGATCCGTAGCCGTACGCCGGGCAGCGCCGGCGCCAGCGCGCGCAAGGTGCCGAGCGCGCCCAGGTTCGCGGCGCTCGGCGGTGTCGGGTAGAGCGACACGCAGTGGAGAAGGCCGAGGTCTCGGCAGCCGTTCGCGGCGAGCACGCGTGCCGCGTGCTCCACCTCCGCGAGCGTTGCCATGCCGGTCGAGAGCACGACGGGAAGCCCGCTCCGCGCGCAGGCGCGCAGCAGGTCCTCCCACAGCAGCTCGTAGGAGGCGATCTTCAGGAAGTCCACGCAGGGCGCCAGCAAGTCGACGGCGTCGAGATGGAACGGCGTGCAAGAGAAGCCGAGCCCGCGCGCGCGTGCGCGTTCGGCGAGGATGGGCACGAACGCTTCGGGAAGCTCCCACGCCTCGCGCGCGCGGTGCGTGGCGCTGCCCGCGAGCACCTCGGCCGCGAACAGCTCGCGTACGCGGAAGAGCTGGAACTTCACGACGTCGCAGCCGATCTCGGCCGCGGTATCGACGAAGGCCAGTGCGCGGTCGAGGTCGCGGGCGTGGTTGCTCGCCACCTCGGCGACGAAGATCACCCGTCCCGGATCCGGTGCGGTCGGCAGCTTCTGCTCGTCGCGCATTTCGCTCTGCAAGGCGTTCGCTCCATCCTGCAAATCGCCAGGCCCTTCGCAGCCGGCCAGGGGCGGTCGCCGGGGGCAACTGCAAGCGGCGTGCCTTTCGGGTGGCGGCCGGCGCGGCGGCGGCTGCGCGCCGCGACGGCCCGCTGGTAGGCACCCTGCGTGCGGGCGAAACCCGTCGACCTGCGCCCAGCGCTCACGCGCGGATGGGCTTGGCACCGTCCTTGCTCTCTGCGGGTGGGTGCGCCGCACGGAATCCATTCGTGTGTCGGCGACGGAGGGGCCCGATGACGGCTTTGCGCCACAACGGTCGGCTCGACCGGCTCGATCCAGGGCGTCACCCGACCGTGGGTGCGGCGCTCGAAGCCTGTCTGCACGCGGATGGCGAAGAGCACGTGCTGGTGGCGGTGCACGTGGACGGACGGGCGATCGACGAAAGCGAGTTTCCCGAGTTGTACGAGCTGGCGAGCGACGGCGTGGCGAAGATCGATGTGATCTCGCGTCCACTCCGTGGCGTCGCGATCGACGCGCTGGAGAGCGCCGCCGACTACGCGCCGGGGCTTGCGGCCGCACTGGCGCGCGCCGCCGGCCTGCTGCGCGCGGGCGAGTCCGGGCGGGCCGTGGCGTTGTGGGCGGAGGCCTGCGAAGCGCTCGAGATGCTCCTGCACGCTCTCGCGGTCGTGGGCGCCGCTCTCACCGAGGCGCGCGACCTGCCCGCCGCCACCGCCATCGCGCTGCGCGCGCCACTGGCGGCCGCAGTCGCCGCCCATGAGCGCGGAGACCTCCTGGCGCTCGCCGACCTGCTCGACTACGAGCTGGCGGCGCGGGTCGAGGCGCTCGCCGGCCGGCTCCGGGCGCTCCACACGGCCGGTGCCGCCGCTGCGGCGGAGGGCTGAACCGTGGCCCAACGCATCGCCGGCTCGACCCGCTCCTACTACCGCGTCGAGACGCGCCTTGCCGCACGGCTGCGGCGTGCGACGCTCGCCGACGTCGCGACGCTCGAGCAGCGCCTGGCCGGGCCCGATCCTGACGGCGATGGCCAGGCGGACCTCAGCGCACCGGCCTGGGCTCGCCAGCTCGAGTTCAAGATCGACCGCATGATCGCCCTGCTCGATCCCACGCTACCGCGGCCGCTCGATCCCCAGGCGCTACGCCGCGTCGTCATCTCCGGCGCAGGCATGCGCATGGAATGCGAGGACGAAGACCTGGCGGCGGGCGACGATGTGCTGGTAGAGCTGCTGCTCGGCCAGACGGCGGGCCCGGTCACCGCGATCGGGGAGCTCGTCGCGCGCTACCCGGGCGGGCGCGACGCCGCGCATGACGAGGTGAGCGTGCGCTTCCGGCTGATCGACGAGAGCGATCGCGACGCGATCGTGCGCCTCGTGAATCGGGTGGATCTGGCCCAGCGGCATCGCATGCGACCGGAAGGCGCCGTCCGATGAGTGTCTGCCGGCGGGTCCTGGCCACGGCGCTCTTGCTCGCCGGCGCGTCCGGGCCGGGTGTTCCCGCGCAAGCCGCGATGCCGGATCCCTGGTGGGCGCTCTACGGGGACGCCACGGCGACGCCGCCGATCGACCTTCCGGTCGCCTGGGCGTGTCCCGCGGAGGCGCCGCCCCCGCTTCCGACCCGCGGAGCCCGGCTCGCCCTGCGTGCAGAGCGCCTCGCCAGTGCGCGTGAGCTGTCGGCCGCCGACGCCGCGGCGTGCCGCTGGCTCGGCGCCGCTGCCCTTGCCCTCGTGCTCGAGCTCGTTCCCGAGGCGGCCGCGGAAGCACACCGCGCAGAGTCGCTCGCCGAAGCGGCCGGCGCCGGCGAGGCCGCTGCCGCCGCGCGCTGGCTACGCGCCGAGGCGCTGCTGGCCGCCGGGCGCGTCGAGGAGGCGGAGGCGCTCTACCGCACGCTCACCGAAGCCATGGACGCGGGAGCCGCGGAGGGCGGGCACGAGGCCGAGCCAACGCGAGGGGGGGAGACCGAACGGAGCGCCGCCGACGGCACGGCCCGCTCGGAGATGCCACCGCCCGCGGGCGAGGCGCCTTTCGCCACGGCTGACACAGTGTCGCCGCGCTTGCCCGCCGGGCTCCCGGAGCTCGCCGCTCTCCGCCTTGCCGACATCGCACTTGCGCACGGCGCGAGCCGCACCGCGCTGGCTGCCGCCGATGCAGCCCTGCCGCGCGCCGCGGCGCGCGGTGTCCCGGTCGGCCCCTTCGTGGTGCGCAGCGCCGCCGCGGCTGCCGCGCTCGACCGCACGGACGACGCTCGGACCCGGTTCGAGCGCGCGCTCGAAGCGGAGCTCGACGAGCCGCATCGGGCGGTGGCGCACCTGCGCTTCGCGGAGCTGCTGGCCGGCGCCGGGCGCGAGGGAGAGGCTCGCGCACAGCTCGAGATCGTGCGGAGGGTCGACCCGCAGGCGCCGGCTGCACGACTGGCGGAGCTGCGTGTGCTGGAGCTCGATCTCGACGCGCTGGCGAAGGAAAGCGGCCTGGCCGCCCCTGCACGCGAGCTGCGGACGGCCGAGTTGGTGGAGCGGCTGGCAGCGCTCGATGGGCCGGAGCCGGCTCCGATCGCGGACTACGCGCGCCGGCTCGCGGCGCGGCTCGACCTGCTCGCGGACCGGCCGACGGCCGCGCTCGAGCGGGTGTTGGCACTCGGCGGCGAGGAAGCCGACGCTACGCTCGGCGATGTGCTCGCGCGGCTGTCGACCCAGATCGGTGACGATCTCGACTGCCCGCAGCTCGTCGATCTGCTCGCACCGCACCTGGATGCGCTCCTGCACCGCGCCCCGGATCCCGCACCGTTGGCGGCGCTGGCGCGGTGCCAGGCAGAGCTGCTCGGCCCGGAGGCGGCGCTGCCCCTGCAGCGAGCCGTCGTGCGGGGCTTCGGCCCGCGCGGCCGGGCGGCGGTCGCGCTCGGGCTCGCCGAAGGCCTGCTCGCCGTCGGCCAGCTCGACGCCGTCGCGGCCGCCGCCAACGAGCGCCTCGAAGCACCGGGCGACGACGGCGCCGCCTGGCGCCGGCTGCGCGCCGAGGTGGCGCTGGCGCGCGGTGATGCGGCCGGCGCGGCGGCAATGGTGGCGCCGCTGCTCGCGCCCGCTCCCCTGGCGCCAGCGGCGGCTCCGCTGGATGCGGCGGGACGGTCCGACGCGACTGCCTCGTTCGACAGGGATGCGCAGTCGCAGGATCCGGCAGCGAACGCCGCCGCCCTGGCGTCGGATCCGCCGGTGCCGCTCCGCGTGCAGGTCCCTCCTGCGCCCGTCGCGCCCGCGGAGCAGATCGCCGCGCTGATCGTGCTCACGCGCGCTGCGCGCAGCGCGCCGCGTGACCTCGATCTGGGGGAGCGGCTGATCGGTGCGGTCGAGCGCCTCGGCGACGAGCTCGGTCCCGCCAGCGGTGGAGAGCCCCTGGGCGACGCCGCGCTGCTGGCCGCCCATCGTGCGCGCCGTGAGGGGAGCGGCAGCCGGGCCGCCTCTCTCTACGCCCTCGCTGCAGCAGCGCTGCCGCCGGGCGAGCGCCGCGCGCAGGCGCACTACTGGATCGGCGCGCTCGCGCCCGAAGGCGACGACCGGGGTGAAGCCGCCTTCGCGGCGAGTGCGGCCGAGCCGTCGGGCGGAGCGTGGTCGGCGCTGGCCCGCGAGCGTCGAGCCGTGGCGAGCTTGCACGACGCGCGGCTCACGCGCGGGGATGGCTAGCACATGCCGGTGGCGGCGAACGCGAGCGCCCGGCGCACCGGCCCGTCCGAGCGACCGCACGAGGTGCGACGGCCATGCGAGAGGAGCTAGGGGTGCACGCAGCGATCGCAACGAGCCGTAGCCTGCGCGGTGCGCTGGCGCGCGTCGAGCTGGCCGCGAGCCAGCTCGCGCGCGACGTAGCCACGCCGCGTGCACGCGCGCTGCTGCGCTCGATCTCGGTCGCGGTCGCCGACCTCGACCGCGGGCTCGCGGCGCTGGCCGCCTCGCCCGGGCGCGGCGCGCAGCCCCGGTGCCCCGAGGCCGTGCCGGTGGCCCCGCTCTTGACGACGATCGTCGAGCGCCTGAGGCCGGCCCTGGCCGCGCGCGGTCTGCATCTGGAAGCTGCGGTGGCCGAAGCCGAGACGGCCCTCGCCGGCGAGCCGCAGGCGCTGCGGCGCGCCGCGCTCCTGCTCCTGCGCTGCGTGGCGGCCGGGCTCGCGACGGGCGGCGGGCTGACGCTCGCGGCAGAGCAGGCGCCCGACGATGGGGCACTGGTCCTCGCGGTCGAGGCGGCAGGGCCCGCGCGCGACGGCGCCAGCGACGCGGCAGCGCGCAGCGCGCTCCGCACACTCGTCGCGGCGCAGGGCGCGAGCCTGGAGCACGAGGAGCGCCGCGACGGCGCCTTGCGGCGCGAGCGGCTGGCGGTGCGTTTCGCGAGCGGGGAGGTGGCGTGCAGCGGGTCCTGATCGTCGAGCCGGACCCGGCTCTGGCGGAGCTGCTCGCGGGATGCGTACGCGCGGCGGGATGGCGCGTCGACACCGCTCCGAGCCTCGACGCCGCGCTCGCGGGCGATCCCGGCGCCTTCACCCTGGTGCTGACCGACCTCGCCGACGACGCGGACGTGGCCGGGCTCGAGCGCCTGTGCCGGCGGCCCGACGCGCCCGCAGCGATCGGGATGGGCGAACGGGATCGACTCGCGCTCGCCGTGCGGGCGTTGCGAGGCGGCGCGCGCGCCTTCCTCGGCAAGCCCTTCGACGTGCGCGCCCTCGAGCGCGCGCTCGCGGCAGCGGCCGGCCAGCACGCGCGCGGTCCGCTCGCGCCGCACTTCGCGCCGGTCCCCGGCGATCCCGCGATGCAGGCGCTGGTCCGCGAGGCCGAGGCTGCGGCGCGTGCCGACGCCACCGTCGCGATCGTGGGCGAGGCCGCCACCGGGAGGCGCCGCCTCGCGCGCTATCTGCACGCGGCAAGCTCGCGCCGGGACGGTCCGCTCATGGAGCTCGATGCGCGCGAGCTCGACCAGGCCGGCTCCGTGCTGCTCGGCGACGGCGGTGGCACCCAGGGAGCGCTGGCGGCGGCTCGGGACGGAACGCTCGTGCTGGTGGAGCCGGGCGCTCTGTCGCCCGTGGCCCAGGCACGGCTGCTCGCCGGGCTCGGCGCCGGCGCTGCGCCGCGCGTCGTGGTCATCTGTGAGCGCCCTCTCGGCCCCGACGCGAGGCTGCGCGCGGAGCTTCGACTGCGCCTCGACGTCGTGCGGCTGTTCGTACCGCCGCTGCGCGAGCGGCCGAACGAGCTGGCGCGGCTCGCCGTGGCTCTCGGCGAGCGATTCGCCGCGGCACAGGGTGTCGCACCGCCACGGCTCGGCGCCGCCGCGCTCGCCGCGCTGTGCCAGCATCCGTTTCCCGGGAACCTGCGCGAGCTCGAGAACCTGATGCAGCGCGCGGTGCTGTGGTTCCCGGGCGAGGCTGTCGACGTGGCAGCGCTCCTGGCGCCGCACGCGGCCGCGCGCGCCCGCCGGGCGGCGGCGGCGCCGGTGCTCGACCTGCGCGCGCTCGAGCGTCGCGCGGTCGAGCAGGCGCTCGCGCTGTGCGCGGGCAACCGGACCCGGGCAGCACGCGCGCTCGGGATCAGCGTGCGCACGCTGCGCAACAAGCTCCATCACTATGGCCTGGTGTAGACCTGGGTCGGCAGACCTTTCCACTCCGACATTTCAGGTTGCGATGTGCGATGGCGCGCGGGTCCCGCCCGGAGAGCGGCCGCCGGGTCCAGGTCCGCGTGATCACGACGGTTTCACCAGGGGGCCGCAAGTGGCACGACAGTTGCTTCGATGGCAGGCCGCGGCGCACCGCCGCAGGAGGACCGGCGCTTGGACTGGCTCGGGGGGACCGTTTCCGCGGTCGAGGACGCGATGCGCTTCCGCGTTGCGCGCCAGGCCGTGCTCGCGGCCAACGTCGCGAATGCCGACACGCCCGGCTACCGAAGCGCGGAGGTCACCTTCGCCGACGCGCTCGCGCGCGGTGCGGCGCCGCGCCGCACCCAGGCCGGCCATCTCGGCGGCGACGCCGCGTCGGGCTGGCGGATCACCGCCCAGGGCGGCGCTCCGCGCCCGGACGGCAACGACGTCGACGTCGACCGCGAGCTGGTGGCGCTGTCCCGCAACGCCGGGGCCTTCCGCGAGCAGGCCGAGGTGCTCTCGCGGCTGTTCGCGCTGCGCCAGATCGCACTCGGGCGCGGCCGTTAGGAGGGCCATCGATCATGAGCCTCACGCAGATCTCTGACGTGGCCGTCTCGGGCCTGCTCGCGCAGCGCGCGCGCATGCTCGTGACTGCCTCGAATCTCGCCAACGCCCAGACCACCCGCACCGCCGAGGGTGGGCCGTATCAGCGACGCGACCCCGTCTTCGCCGCTCGTGCGCTCGAGGGCCCGTTCGCCGACCGGCTGGCGCGGCGCCTGCGAAGCGTCGAGGTCCCGCGCGTCGAGATCGACCCGACGCCGGGCCCGCTGCGCTTCGATCCGGGCCATCCCGATGCCGACGCCGAGGGCTACGTGCGCATGCCGAACGTCGACCTGGTCGCGGAGCTCGCGAACCTGCTCACGGCGAGCCGCTCGTTCGAGGCGGACCTGCTTGCGCTCAAGAAGACGCGCGAGATGGGCGAAGCCGCCCTGCGGATCGGCCGGTGACGACGGGCGCCATCGAGAGCGGGGCCCGCGCACTGGCGGGTGATCCGGCGCCCGCCGCCGGCGGGCCGCGCGCGGCTGCCGGCGGCAGCTTCGCGGAGCGGCTCGGCGCGCTGCTCGAGGACGCCGACCGCGTGCAGCAGGACGCCGAAGCACGAGCCCGCGCGCTGGCCGCGGGCCAGGGCGACGTGGTCGAGACGATGGTGTCGCTGTCGCGGGCCGAGCTCTCGGTCCAGCTCGTGACCCAGGTGCGCGACCGCGCACTCGAGGCCTACCACGAGATCATGCGGATGCAGGTGTGAACGATGCCGATGCCCGATTGGCTCCAGAACCTCCGCACGCAGTTCCTGGCCTGGCCGCTCGGCCGCCGGCTGCTGTTCGCAGCGACGGCGGTCGGCTCGCTGGCCTTCTTCGCCTGGCTCGGCGCCGGCGCGGGCGGCCCGACCTGGGCGCCGCTGTTCCGCGGTATCGCTCCGGAGGAGATGGCCCGCGTCGTCGAGGTACTCGACGGGGAGCGGATCCCCTACCAGCTCGCGGCGGGGGGCAACGAAGTGCAGGTGCCGGCCGACCGCGTCTACGCGGCGCGCATCCAGCTCGCGGGCCAGGGCCTGCCGGCGGGCGGCGGCGCCGGTTTCGAGCTCTTCGACAAGCCGGACTTCGGGGTCACGGACTTCGTGCACCGCGTCAACTACCGGCGCGCCCTCCAAGGCGAGCTGGCGCGCTCGATCGCCCAGCTCGAGCCGGTGATGCGGGCGCGGGTGCAGATCGCGCTGCCCGAGCGCTCGCCCTTCGTCGGCGACCGCGAGCGCAAGCCGAGCGCCTCGGTGATCGTCGAGCTGCATCCGGGCGCAGCGCTGTCCGCGGCGCAGGTGCGCGGCGTCGTGCACCTGGTGTCGTCGTCGGTGGAGGGGCTGGCGGCAGACCGCGTCACGGTCGTGGACGGACGCGGGCGCATGCTCGCACCCGCCGGCGACGACGGGGTCGACCCGGCGCAGCCGGCCGGTACCGGCGAGTACCAGGCCCGGCTCGAACGTGAGCTGGGGCAGCGCGTCGAGGCGATCCTGGCGCCGGTGGTGGGCGCGGGCCGTGTCGTGGCGCAGGTGCGCGCCGACCTCGACTGGACGCAGACCGAGGAGACCGAAGAGCGCTTCGACCCCGACTCCCAGATCGAGCGCAGCGAGCAGCGCACCGTCGAGACCGACGAGGACGGGGTGGGGCTCGCCGAGGGCCCACCCGGCGTGGCCTCGAACGTGCCGGGTACGACCGAGACGCCGGCGAGCAGCGGCGGAGGCGCGAGCCGGCGCAGCTCGCGCACCAGCGAGACGATCAACTACGAGCTCAGCAAGACCGTCCGCCGCTCGGTCGAGCCTTCGGGTACGGTGAGGCGCCTCACCGTCGCCGTCCTCCTCGACGGCAAGAGCGGCGCCGATGGTGGTTTCACGCCGTGGGAAGAGCCGGCGCTACGCGACTTCGAGGCACTGGCGAAGCGCGCCATCGGCTTCTCGGAGGAGCGCGGCGACCAGTTGACGATCGCCAACGCCGCCTTCCAGGACGCTCCGGAGGGCGACGCTGGCGAGGCTGGTGGCTGGAGCGACGGCCCCGCCTGGCCGCTGCTCGCGCAGGTGCTGCGCGGGCTCGTGCTGCTCGCTGCGCTGGCGTTGGCGGGTGTCTTCGTCGTCCGCCCGCTGCTCGCGGCACTGGGCGGGGCGGGCGCGCCGCGGCTGCCCGCACGCGTCTCGGACCTCGAGGTGGAGCTCGGCGGTGGCACGCTCGCTGCCGCGGCGGCCGGTGCCAGCGGGCCGAGTCCGGCGGGCGCGGCGCAGCTCGCGCGCGCCCGGGCGGACGAGAGCGTGAAGGCCATCCAGAGCTGGCTGCAGCAGGGGTGAGGCGGTGCGTGGCGTGACGGAGGAGCGGGCAGCGGTGAGTTGCGAGACGGTGTCGACTGCGTTCACGCCCGCGTCGGGCGGGGCGGGCGCGTTCGCGCCCGAGCCGCTGCCCGCCGCCGGCGCGTTCCGGCGAGCCGGCGAGGCGCCGTGGCGCCCGGAGTCGCCGCCGGCTGCCGCGCCGCCGGCGCCTGCCCTGGACGTCGAGGCGATGCGCCGGGCCGCCTGGGAGGAGGGCGAGCGTGCCGGACGCGGCGCGCTGCCATGGCAGGAAGCCGACGCGCTGCGCGCCGCGACGGACGCGCTCGCCGCGGCTGCCTGCGAGCTCGGCGCCCTGCGCCGCGCCTACCTGACCGAGAACCGACGGCTCGTGATCGAGCTCGCCTGCGCGATCGCCGAGCGCGTGCTCGGGCTGCCGCCCGCGCCCCAGGACCTCCTCGCAGCGCTGGTGGACCGCGCCGTCGAGCTGTTCCCGCCCGACGAGCCGCTCGCGCTCCACGTCTGCGCAGCCGACCGCGCAACGCTCGGAGCGGGCCCGCAGGGTGCGACGCTCGAGCGCGACGGACGGCTCGTGCTCGTGACCGACGCCACGCTGGCGCCGGGCGAGGCGCGCGTGGTCGGCCGCAGCGGCGACGTGAGGGCCGTGGTAGCCGACGTCCTCGAGCGCGTGCGCGCCGAGCTCGCCGATGCGCCGTCGACGGCGCCCGAGCTCGGCGCGTCCACACCCGCACCCGAGCCTGTGCCGTGACCGCTGCCTACGACGCCCCGTTGCTCGCAGCGTGTTGCGAGCGCCTCGCCGCGCTGCCGCTCCTGCACCGCGATGGGCGCGTGCGTTCGGTGGTGGGCGCGGTGGTCGAGTCCGAAGGCCCGCCGGCGGCCCGCGTGGGCTCGGTCTGCCGCATCGATCCGGAGCGGGGTACCGGTGGCTTCGCGGCCGAGGTCGTGGGCTTCCGCGATGGCCGCTTCCTGCTGATGCCGCTCGAGGCGCCCCACGGCGTGGCACCCGGCTGGCGCGTGTCGCTGGCGCGCACCCATCCGCGCGTCGCCGCCGGCCCGGCGCTGCTCGGCCGCGTGCTCGACGGCCTCGGCCGCCCGATCGACGGCGGTCCCTCGCTCGACGGCGTCGCCTCGACCCCGCTCCACCGCGCGCCCGAGCCCGCACTCGGCCGCCCTCGCGTGCGCGAGCCGCTCGACCTCGGCGTGCGCGCGATCAACGCTCTGCTCACGGTGGGCCGCGGCGCGCGACTCGGCATCTTCGCCGGCTCCGGCGTCGGCAAGTCGACGCTGCTCGGTCAGGTCGCCCGCTACACGGCGTGTGACGTGGCGGTGATCGCGCTGATCGGCGAGCGCGGCCGCGAGGTACGTGACTTCCTCGAGCGTGACCTCGGCGATGGTCTTGCCCGCTCGGTAGTCGTGGTGGCGACCAGCGACGAGGCCCCCAACCTGCGCGTCCGCGCGGCACTCGCCGCCACGGCGATCGCCGAGTCCTTCCGCGACGCAGGCCGCCATGTGCTGCTGCTGATGGACTCGGTGACCCGCTTCTGCACAGCGATGCGAGAGATCGGCCTTGCTGCCGGAGAGCCGCCGGCGACGCGCGGCTACCCGCCCTCGATGTGGAGTGCGCTGCCCGCCCTGCTCGAGCGCGCCGGCACCGCGGTGGGTGGTGGCACGGTGACCGGTATCTACACCGTGCTCGTCGAGGGCGATGATCCGCTCGAGCCGGTAGCCGACGCCGCACGTTCGCTGCTCGACGGCCACATCGTGCTCGCGCGCGAGCTGGCCGAGCGCGGCCAGTTCCCGGCGATCGACGTGCTCGCGAGCGTGTCGCGCGTGATGCCGGACGTCGTCGATGCGCCGCACCGGCGTCTCGCCCGGCGCGCCCGCGAGGTGCTCGCCACCTGGCGTGAGGCCGCAGACCTGATCCTGACCGGCGCCTACCAGCCCGGCTCCGATCCCGCGGTGGACCTGGCGCGCCGCCTCGACGAGCCGCTGCGCCGCGTGCTCGCGCAGGAGCCCGACGAACGCGCCGGCCTTGCCGAGAGCGTGGCCGCGCTGGCCGGTGTGCTCGGGGAGCCGGCATGAGCGCGGGCTTCCGCTTCCGCCTCGATCCGCTGCTGCGCCTGCGCCGCTTCGCGCTGCGCCGGCGGCTCAGCGCGCTCGGCGCCGTGCGGCGCGAGCTGGCCGGCGGCCAGGCGCGCGAGGCCGAGGCGCGCGCGGAGGCGGCGCGGGTCGAACGGCGCGAGGGCGAGCGCCTGGCGGGCGGGCTCACCGCGGGTGCCGTGCGCACCGGCCGGCAGGCGATCGAGGCATGGCGCCTGCGGGCGGCCTTCGCTGCACGCGACGTGCTCCGGCTCGAAGGGCGCGCCGCATCCCTCACCGAGGACGTCGTGCGCGAGCGTGCCGCCGCCGAGAGTCTGGAGCGGTTGCGCGCGCGAGCCGAGCGCGCCTGGCGCGCCGAGCGCGAGCGCCGGCTCCAGCGCGAGCTCGACGACGTCGCCGCCGCCCGCTGGGCGCGCGGGAGGTTGCCTTCGTGAGACGCTCGCTCCGTGCAGCCGTCGTGCTCGGCACGTTGCTCTGGCCGGTCGGAAGCGGTCGCGGCCTTGCGGCACAGGATCCGCCGACACCGTCGAGCGGCGTTGCCGCGGCGCCCAGCGAGGAGGGCGAGCTCGCGCCGCTGCTGCGCCAGGTCCAGACGCGCCTCGAGGAGCTCGATCGGCGGGAGCGCGAGCTCGCCGAGCGCGAGCGCTCGCTCGGCGAGCTCTCCACGGAAGCGACCCGGACGATCGACACGCTCGCGGCCCTGCGCGGCACGGTCGACCAGCGCATCGCGACGCTCGAGGCGCTGCGCGGCGACGGTGTCGGCCGGCTCGCGAAGGTCTACGCGACGATGCCCCCGGCACGCGCGGCCGCACTGCTCGAGCGGCTGGAGCCCGAGGTGGCGACCGCACTCGTGGGCCGCATGAAGGGAAAGCGCTCGGCCGCGGTGCTGGCCTCGATGGCGCCGGAGAGCGCACTGCGCATCTCGCGCGCAACGGTGCTTCCTCTCCCGGCGGCCGGCGAGGCGGCGGCTCCGGAAGCCGGCGCCGGCGACCCCGCTCCGGCGCGGACGCCGAGGCTCGTGCGATGAATGCCGGCCTGACCGCACTGCCGCTCGCGCTCGTGCCCGCGGCGCCCGCGCCGCCGGCCGGGGAAGTGGGGCGTGCGGCGCTCGCGCAGGCGGGCGGAGCCGCGGTGTCGGCGACACCCGCCGTGCCCGCCCAGGCCGGGCGCGCGCCGGTAGGGCGGGGCGCTGCGTCTGTCTTCCCCGAATGGCTGGCGGCCGCCTTCGCGGGCGTGGCAGCAGGGGCGGTACAGCCGGCCCCTGCAGGGACGTCGCGTACCGCAGCTCCCGGCGACGGTGGGGCGCCCAGTAGCGCAACCGCGTCGCCCGTCGGTCCGACACGTCTGCGTGATGGCCGGGCGGCCGGGGTCGCCGGCGCCCTCCCGCCGCCGGCCGGCGGCGGCGCGGCCGGTGTCACGACGTCCGCACTGTCTGGCGCTCCGGGCGCCGCCGCGGCATCCGCTCCTCCCGGCGGCGCGGGTGCGCCATCGCGACCCGCGGCGCCCGTGACGCCCGTGGCGCCCGTGGCGCCCGCGGCGCCCGTGGCGCCCGCGGCGTCACCCTTGCCGCCCGGTGACGATGTGCCGCCCGGCGCGGCTGCCAGCACGCGCGCCGCCGGCACGACGGAACGAGCGGCGGTCGACGTGCTGACGCCTTCGGCCGCGTGCGGACCGGCTGCACCGCCTACGGGAGCCACCGGTGCTGGCGAAACCCGTACCCAAGAAGTCGTACCGGGCGCGAGTGCTGCCGCGATGCCGCCCGAGCGAGGCGCTTCCGCCGCTGCCGGGAGGGATCCTGCCAACGTGGGCGGGCTCGCCATGCCGGTCGCCGCGGGCGGCGGCGACGCGCCGGCGCGCCCGCCGCTCGTCGCGCTCGGGCCCGAGCCCTATGTGCCACCGACCGCCGCGCCGCCCCGTCTCGCGCCGACCGGCGCCGCACCGCGCGTCGCGCAGTCGGCTTCGCCGGCGGCCGGCGCGCCGCAGTCGCTCGCCGTTCCGCCGCTCGCGTCACCGCGCGCTGCCGACGCTGCATCGGCGCCCCCCGAGGCGGGGCTCGGAGCTGCGGCCGCGATCGGCTCGACACCGGCGCCCGCGGTGGCCGCGGCGCCGGCCGAGAGCGTGCCCGCCTCCGTCGCGCCGGGCGCTCTCGCCGATCGCATCGAATGGCTCGCCGCCCGCGGTGGGGGCACCGCGCGCGTGCGGCTCGACCCGCCGTCGCTCGGCGAGGTGGAGCTCGAGGTCCGCTTGCGGGGGCAGTCCATCGAGCTCACGCTGCGCACGCACGGCGAAGGCGCACACGCGCTGCTGAGCGCCGAGCGGGGCGCGATCGGTCAGATCCTCGCGAGTCGCGAGCTCCGGCTCGAAAGCTTCGTCGTGACGACAGGCGGCGGAGAAACGCCGACGGGTGTCGGATCCGAGGGCGGTGCGTCCGCTGGCGGGCGCGAGCCCGGCGGCGAGCCGCCCGGCCGTGGGCCGGCACCGGCTCCGCCAGCGGCCGGCACCGGCCCGCTCGCGTCGCCGCTACGGTCCGCCGCCGTATCGCGCGGTGCCGGACGCCTCGACGTACGCGTCTGAGCCCCTGGGAGAGGAGGAACCGCCTTGGACATCGCCGACGCCATCACCCGGCTTGCAACCCGGCTGCCCTCGCTGGAGGCGCGCAGCGCGGGCCTCGCGGGCCGCACTGCCGGCGCGCAAGGCGCCGAGGAGAGCGAGCCCGCCGAGCGTGCGAGCGCGCTCGGCCGCGACGAGTTCCTCACCATGTTGCTCGCGCAGCTCCAGAACCAGGATCCGCTGAACCCGCAGGACGCGACCGAGTTCACGGCGCAGCTCGCGACCTTCTCGATGCTCGAGCAGCTGATTTCGATCCAGTCGGGCATCGGGCGCGTCGAGAAGCTGCTCGAGGACGTGCTGACCGGCCAGCCCGCCGAGACGACCGGCACGGGTGCGGCAGCGCGCGCGCCGGTCGCGGTGCTGGCGCCGCCGGAGACCGCTCGATGAGTGGGTGGCTGGAGCGTGTGCTCGCGCGCTGGCGCTCGGCCCCGCCGTCCTTCGCGGCGGTGCTCGGCCGCGCGCTGGGTGACGAGGAGTACGCGACGCTGCGCCTCGCGGCGCTCGCCCGCACGCTGTCAGAGGCACCCGAAGTCGGCAGCGTGCCGCGCGTGCGGCCTCCGCTTCCCGAATCGTCCGTTTCCCCGCGCGCGGCCTTGGCCGCACGCATGTCGAAGGAGTGAACGATGCCCCTGTCCGGAGCCCTGTTCTCGAGCGTCAGCGGTCTCGACGCCACGTCGACGGCGATCTCGGTCGTCGGCGACAACATCGCCAACGTGAACACGACCGGCTTCAAGGCCCGCCGCACCGAGTTTGCCGACGTGCTCGGTCAGAGCATCTCGACCGCCGGTGGCTTCTCGCAGATCGGCGCCGGCTCCAAGGTGTCCGAGATCCGTTCGCTGTACACCCAGGGCACCTTCGAGACGACCAACCGCCAGACCGACGTCGCGATCGAGGGCCGGGGCTTCTTCGTGCTCGACGGCCCGCAGGGCCGCGCCTACTCGCGGGCCGGTATCTTCAACTTCGACTCGGACGGATACCTGGTCAGCCCGACCGGCCTGCGCGTGCAGGGCTACGGGATCGATCCGGTCACCGGCCTCTCGAACGGCCAGCTCGGCGACATCCAGATCTCGAACGCGATCTCGCTGCCGCGGACCACCGCGAACGTCTCGGTGTCGGCGAACCTGGGTGCCGCAGCGCCGTTGACCCCGGGCGGCTTCGACCCGGCGGATCCGTCGGGCAGCTCGGACCTCCAGACCGTCATCACCGTCTACGACTCGCTCGGGATCGAGCACGCAGCAACGCTCTACTTCACGCACACCGGGAGCAACGCGTGGGAGTGGAGCCTCGGCCTGGCACCTGGCGATACCACGCTGGCACCGGCCAATCCCGGCGACGCCACGGTCCTCCAGGGCAGCGGCACGCTGACCTTCGACGCCAACGGCATCCTGAGCGGTGCCACGGGCACGAGCTTGGTTCTCGAGTTCGGCGGCGGCGCGGCACCGGCGCAGGCGGTGACGCTCGACTTCGGGGCCTTCGGCGTCGCGGGCTCGGGCGGCACCACCCAGGTAGGCGACCAGCCCTCGAACATCAACGGGTTCACCCAGGACGGCTTCGGCCCCGGCTCGCTGCAGGGGCTGCTGATCGACTCCGTGGGCTACCTCTCCGGCGTGTTCTCGAACGGCGAGACCACCAGCCTGGCGCAGCTGGCGCTGGCCGACTTCCCGAACCTCGAGGGCCTCCAGCGGGTGGGCAACAACAACCTGGTGGAGACGCGCACCTCCGGGCAACCGCTGATCGGTGAGCCCCGCACGGGCGGCTTCGGTGCGGTGCGCTCGAGCAGCCTCGAGCAGTCCAACGTCGACCTCGCGACGGAGTTCGTGCGGCTGATCATCAACCAGCGCGCCTTCCAGGCCAACACGCGCACGATCTCCACCACCAACGACCTGCTGGGCGACCTCGTCCAGCTCGGCCGCTAGGCGGGGCGGCCGCGGCGCGCGCAGGCGTGCCGGGGGGACTCCGATGCGCGCAGGCCGACGAGCGACGGGGGTCGCGTTCGCGCTGGCGCTCGGCGCGGGAGCGGTCGGTGCGCGCGCGGACGACGGGCTCTACGAGGCGCCGCTGGCGGCGTCCGCCGGGCCGGTGCCGCGCTCGGCGATCTGGGTGCGCCCGGATCCCTGCGCTTCGCCCGCGCCGGAGCCGCCGCCGCCCGGGCCGCGCGGCGTGGGCCGCACGCTCGCCGCGCACGCCGAACGGCCGCCGTGTCGGCTCAGCGAGGCGGCGGCGGAACGGAACGTGCGGCTGCTGGAAGGGCTCGTGCTGGAGGTGACGGTGCCGCCGCGGCGGCGGAGGGGCCGCTGAGCCACGCCGCGGTCGAGCGGTGCTCCCCGACGATGCGCACGAGCAGGCCTGGCCGCCGCGCCGCACGCAGCAGATGCGCGAGTTCGCGCGCCGTCCAGGCCACGCAGAGCCAGCCGAGCGGGACCCACACCGATTCCACGCAGGGTAGGTGGCCGGGCGCCCCCGGGTCGTGTCAGCGCCGGCTCCCGCGGGCCTCCTCGTAGAGCGCGAGAACGGCGCTCCAGAGCGCGTCGTCGTCGCGCCCCGCGAGCTCGGTGGCGAGCGCCGGGTCCGCCTCGATACGGTCGACGACGCCGAGCAGCACGCCCGCGTCGAGCGGGCGGCCAGCTTCGTCGCCGTCGCCGCGGGCCAGACGGCGCAGGATCTGCTCGCGCCATGCCATCACGTTGCACATCGGCCGGCGGGGCACGGCGCTCGATCGGGAGAAACCCCTAGCCTGCGGCGCCACGGAGCCGGAGCGCGCCCGGGGGCGCCCGGAACTCAGGGAATGCCCTGATTGAGCGCCATCGCGCCACGGCCGATGCAGGGCCGACACGAGGAGGGGACGCGCTTGCCGAAGCCGGGGGCCGCTGCGCGTGAAGACCTGGACCGCCTGATCCAGGCGGCGGATCGTCTGCCGACGCTACCCGCGGTCGCGATCGAGGTGCTGCGGCTCGCGCGCGACGAGGATGCGTCGATCGAGGACGTGGCCTACACGATCGCGCGCGATCCGGCGCTGTCGGCCAAGCTGCTCCGGATGGCGAACTCATCGCTGTTTCGGCGCGGCGCGGCCGTCACGACGCTCCAGGAGGCGACCATGCGCCTCGGGCTCAAGACGGTGAAACTGATGGCGCTCAGCTTCTCGCTCGCCGAGGCCTTTCCGCGCAATGGTGACCGGGCGGGCTTCGACTACGGGCGCTTCTGGCGCCAGAGCCTGATCACGACCGTGGCCGCACGCACGCTGGCGCGGCTGGTGCACAGCCCGCACGAGAACGAGGCCTTCGTATGCGGGCTGCTCTCCCACATCGGCGAGCTCGTGCTCGCCGAGTGCGCGCCGGAGGGCTACGCGGCTCTGCGCACCCGCACGGGCGAGGGCACGCCCTGCGCCGCCCTCGAGCGCGAGATGCTGGGTTTCGACCGCCACGAGGCGGCCTCGATCCTGCTGCGCTCGTGGCAGATTCCCGAGCTGCTCTGGCAATCGGTGCTCTGGTACGGCCAGCCCGACGCGGCCCCGCCCGAGGTGTCGTCGGAGGTGCGCGAGCTCGCGGTGATGTTGCACCTGGCGGACACGACGGCGTCGCTGATCGGCGACGACAACAAGGGCGAGGTCCTGGGTGCACTCGTGGACCTGGCCCGCGAGCACTATGGCCTGGCGGCTGCCGAAACCGAGGCCTTCGTGGTCGGGCTCGAGGGCGGGATCCGCGAAACGGCGTTGCTGCTCAACGTGAAGCTGCCGAGCGCGGAGAGCCACGAGGCGCTGCTCGACCAGGCGCGCCGCCAGCTCATGGAACTGAGCGTCGTCACCGCTGCCGATCTCGAGGAGGCGACCCGCCGCACCGAGGAGCTGGAGCGCCGCAACCGGGAGCTGGCCACCAAGGCCCACGTCGACGCGCTCACCGGGTTGCCCAACCGCGCCCGCTTCGACGACTACCTGCAGGCGGTGATCGAGGCGCGCCTCGAGGGGCGTGGTGAGTACGCGCTCGGCGTGCTGATGATCGACGTCGACCGCTTCAAGCGCCTGAACGACGAGTTCGGCCATCCGGCAGGCGACGAGGTGTTGCGCCACGTGGCGCGCACGATCGCCGAGAACGTGCGCGACACCAGCTTCGCGGCCCGCTACGGCGGGGAGGAGTTCGTGATCGTCGTGCCCAACGTGACGCTGAAACAGCTCGAGCTCGTAGCCGAGCGGCTGCGCCGGTCCCTCGCCGACACCGAGGTGATGTTCGAGGACCGGCGACACCACGTGACGGTGAGCATCGGCGGCGCTTGTGTGGATGCGGTCCGCAGCTCGGACGCTGGCCTCGCGCTGGTGGCGCAGGCCGACGAGTGCCTCTACGAGGCGAAGCGGGCCGGGCGGGACTGCTGCGTGTGCCGCCACCTCGAGGGCCTGTAGCCGCGCCCCGTCGCCGCGCTCCGAGCGTGCGGACGCGGGCGCCGGACCGGAGATGCCATCCGTGCCGGGGTGCGGACCGTCGCCTCCGCGGGCCCGCGCAGGATCCAGCTCTGCGACCCCGACCTGCTGCGCGCCCGGTCGTACGGCGCGATCGAGCCCGGCACGGCGTCGATCGAGCGCTTGGTCGCCGAGCACGGCGTCGACTGCGGCTTCGAGCGCACCGGAAGCCTGTGCATGGCGTCCGGCGACGCCCAGGTCGAGGTGCGGGCGGCGGCCGTCGAGGCGGCGCACCGGGTCTCGGAGCAGCCGCGGTCTCGAGCGCCGTCTGATCGAGCACCGCCGGCCGCGCCTCGCTTCCTTCGAGCTCCCGCGCGAGCCGACGGGTAAGCTGCGCACCGGCCGGCTCCGCCAGTCCTATCTCTCGGCTCCTGCGACCTGACGCGCGCGGCCGCCCTGCGGCGACCGGGCGCGCGGGCGCCCTCGGCGGGCGGCGAGGGCCACGGTGGCGAGCGCCGCGAGCGAGAGCAACGAGAGCCAGGCGCCCGTCACGAGGCTCGCAGGCCGGTACGTGAACTCGACCAGGTGCTCTCCGGCGGGAACCGGTACGGCGCGATAGAGCCCGTAGGCGCGCAGGATCTCGACCGGCTCGCCCCCGACGCGAGCGACCCATCCGGGGAAGTAGGTGTCGCTCAGCACCAGGAACGCCTCGCGATCGCTGCGGACGGCGACGGTGACGCGCTCCGGCTCGTAGACGCGGATCTCGGCCGAGCCCACCGGGGCCGCGCCCGGAGACCCCGGGCCGGCCGCCGCCGGCATCCGTTCGAGCCAGACCGTGCGGCGGAAGTCGAGGCCGCCGTCGACCAGCGTCGCCAGCATCGCGTCGGGCGCCAGGACCCGGGCCTCGGAAACCAGGCGGGCCCGCGGGAGCGCGCCGGCGTTGGGTACCACGCGCGTGGCCATGCCCGGCGGGAGGTCGCGCTCGGGAGCGATCCCGACGCCGGGCGCCGGCGCCCGCGAGGCGTCGGGTCCGACCTCGGCGAACGCGACGAGCCCGGCGCCCGCGAGGTCGAGGAAGCGATCGCTCCGCTCGAGCGGCAGGCCGCCGAGGGTCCCGGCGATCGGCGCGCGGCCCGTGATCCGCTCGTGCAGCGCGGGCCACTGCCGGGGCGCGAGCGGCTCGAGGCAGCTCACGCGGTAGAGGTGCCCTGCCGGTCCCCCGGCCAGCTCGGGGCGCAGGTTCGGCAGGGCGACGCGGCTCGTCCCCGCCTCGCGCGCGAGCGTGGCGGCTCGCGCGGGATCGACGAAGACGCGCCCGCCCGCGCTCAGGTTGCGCGACCAGGCCGCGGGGACGTCGCGCAGCGACCCGACATCGGGTTGTGTTGCCAGCAGGAGATCCGCTCCGATCCCGGCGAGCAGGGCCGCGAGCGCGGCCGCGCGCAGGCGCGGCGCGTGTCGCCAGCGGGCCGCCAGGAGGATCAGGGTGGCGCCGCCAGCCGCGCGCGCGGCGGCGCCCGGGGCGCCGATCGCGGCGACGAGCGCCGCCGCCGCGACGACACCGCCGAGGGCGATCGATCGCCGGCGCCCCGGGAGCGTCGCGAGCCCCCGGGCGAGGTGCCCGAAGCCGATCACCGCGAGCGAGAGGGCGGCGAACAGGGGGATCAGGCGAAGCCTTTCGGGATCCCGGAACAGGCCCACGACCGGCAGCGCCGCGAACCGCGCGTAGAGGCCCGGAGCGGGCCCTAGGAAGCCGCCCGAGAGCACCAGCGCGAGGGTTCCGAGCCCGAGCAGGAGCCAGGCCCGTACCCGCCTGGCCTCGGCGGCGAGCCCGAGCACGAGGAGCAGGAGCGTCGCGGTTCCGAGGTATCCCGCTCCGGTGCCGTAGCCGAGGCTCACGAGCTTGGGCCCCGGGTCGACCGCATTGGCGAGGGCGCCGAGCGGCGTGAGCGGCGTCTCGCCGCGCCGATAGTGCACCTGCGCGGCCGAGAGCGCGCTGGTGCGCTGGCTCTCGCGGACGAGCTCGAGCGTGGGCAGGATCTGGACCGCCGCCACGCCCGGCGCGAGCCCCATGGCGAGCGCCAGCGCCGCCGCGCGCGCCGCAAGGACCCCCCAGCGAACCCCGTGCCGAACACGCTGCTCCACCAGCAGGGCGAGCGCCCACGGTCCGACGATCAGGTAGCCGTAGACCGTGAGCTGCGGGAAGCCCGCGAGGATCTGGAGGGCGGCACAGACGACGAGCAGGATCCACCATCGGACCCGCCATCCGCGACCCAGGACGTCGACACAGAGGAGGATCGCCGGGAGCCAGACGAGGCTCGAGAGGCTCGGGGGCCAGAAGCCCTCCCCGAGCACACAGGCGAAGACGTAGAGCAGGCCCCCGAGCGCCCCCGCCCACCAGCTCCCACCCCAGCGGCGGAAGAGTGCTGCGGCCAGGATCCCCGCGAGCAGGGTCTCCAGCAGCGCCCGGATCGCGATCGCCTGCTCCGCGGGGAGCGACAGCGCGAGCCAGCTCGCCGGATGGAACACCCCCACCTGGAGCGTCGCGAGGAGCGGGATCCCGCTGCAGGAGAAGGGGTTCCACAGCGGCAGCTCGCCGCGACCCATCCGCTCGGCGACGAGCCCGGTCATCGGGAGGTAGTAGTGGACCAGGTCGTAGGGAAAGACCGACCCGATGGCGCCGGGGGGCGCGTGGAAGCGGAGCCAGAGCGCGCCGGCGCCCGCCACGACGGCCGCGAGCCCGCCCAGGGGAGCCGCCCATGCACCCCGTCCTGTCCGATCGCGAGGCCCCAGGCGGGGTCCTCCTTCGCGTGCGTCCGGGCGACCCGCGGGACCCGGGCGGATGCCACGGGTCGCCGTCGCCTCGCGCTCGCGTGCCGGCGCCACTCGACGCCGCTATGGAACCACGCTGCCGCCGATCGCGCCGCTCGCCGCGCCGCTCGCCGCCCCGAGCTGCGGCCGGGGCCGACGCGGGGCGCGATCGGGTGCGGACGCAGGGGGGGAGGCGGGCGCGAGAGCCCCTTCTTCCATCGGCGAGCCGATGGGTCATCATCCCGGGAGCTCGACGAACCCTCTCCTCCGCGACGAGGTTGGCGATGCGCTCCCTGCACGCCCAGCTCGGTGTGATCCTGCTCGGCTTCCTGCTGCTGGTCGGGGGCTCCGCGGTCGCGACGATCCTGGCTGTACGCGCCCAGGCGAGCGACGCACTGCTCGTCAACGTGGCGGGTCGCCAGCGCATGCTGGTGCAGCAGATCGTGAAGGACGCCCTGCTGGCGGGCCAGGGCGGGGCCGGCGCCGCCGCCCTCGAGGAGGCGGATCGGGCCTTCGCGGCGGACCTCGCGGCCCTGATCCACGGCGGGCCGGTGCGGGTGCTCTCCGACCGCGCCGTGGTGGTGCCGGCGAGCCGTGACCCGGGGATCCGCCACGGTCTGGGCCAGGTGGAGCGCGCCTGGAGCGCCTTCCACGCCGAGGTGGCGCGCGTGATCGAAGCACCGCGCGCAAGCCCCGAGGCCCGGACCGCGCTCGAGGCCCTCGAGCGCAGCGCCCCCGAGCTGATCCAGAAGACGGACGCGGTGGTGAGCCTCTACGAGGCCGCCTCCGCGCGCAAGATCGCCCGCCTGAAGGGGATCCAGGGCGTCTTCCTGGGGAGCGGCCTCCTGCTCCTGACCGCGGGCATCCGGACCACGCGGCGTTCCGTGCTCCGGCCCTTGCGGGACCTCTCGCGGGCAGCCAGCCGGATCGGCGGGGGGGACCTCCGCTCGCCGGTCCCGCCGCAGGGACTGCGCGAGGTCGCCACCGTCGCGAACAGCCTGGAGACGATGCGCGGCCAGCTCGAGGCCTCGCAGCGGACCCTGCGGGCGTGGGCGGACGAGCTGGAGGATCGGGTGGCCCGGCGCACCCAGGAGCTGGTCGCCCTCTTCGAGGTGAGCCGCGAGATCTCCTCCCGGCTCGAGATCGACCACATCCTGCGCTCGGTCACGGACAAGGCGCGGGCGCTTCTCGGAGCGGACGTCGGCGCCCTGTGCCTGGTGGACGACGACGGGCGGGTCCTGAACCTCCAATCGACGAGCGGGCCGAAGGAAGCCATCGTGAGCGCGTGCCTCCCGGTGCAGGATCCCCCCGCCGACCAGGTCCTGGTGGCGGAGCGGGCGCTCGCGTGCGGCGCCTCGGGCTGCGCCGGCGCGTGCAGCATGCTCGCCGCGCCGTTCCGGGCGAGCCACCTGGCCGCGCGCCTGCAGGTGGGCGATCGCGTGATCGGGGCGCTGTGCGTGTGCAGCGGGCGCAGCGACGCGTTCGCGGCGGACGCGGCGAACCTGCTCACCAAGCTCGCCGACTCCGTCGCGATCGCGCTCGAGAACGCTCGTCTCTACCAGCAGGCCGAGCGGCTGGCCATGCTCGAGGAGCGCCAGCGGATCGCCGCGGAGATGCACGACGGCGCAGCGCAGACGCTCGGCTTCCTGGAGCTGAAGGCGGGTGAGATCTCGGCGCTGGCCGCCGCCGGGCGCGCGGGCGAGGCGGCCGACGGGCTGGGCCGGATGCGCGCCGTGATGGCCCAGGCCTCCCGCGAGATGCGGCAGGCGATCGCGGCCCTGCAGGAGCCGCCGAGTGCCCCACTCACGCTCCACGAGCGGCTCACCCGGCTGGTCCAGGAGAGCGAGGCGCACGGGGAGCCAGGCGCCCGCGTCACGTCGATCCTGCTCCCGCCGCCGCTGGTCCTGCCGCCGGAGGCGAGCGAGCAGGTGCTGCGGGTGGTCGGCGAGGCGCTCGTGAACGCGCAGCGGCACGCGCGTGCGGAGCAGATCACCGTACGGCTCGAGCAGCGTGCGGGGGAGGCCAGCGTGACGGTGGAGGACGACGGGCGGGGCTTCGACCCGAAGGCCCCCTGCCCGGACGGCGCGAGCCACTTCGGGCTCAGCATCATGCGGGCGCGCGCGGCGCGTCTGGGCGGCCGGCTCGAGGTGGTCTCCGCTCCGGGAAGCGGCACGCGCGTCGGCCTGCGCTGGCCGGCCGCACCCGCCCACGACGGTGCATCCGCCGCCCCGCCGGAGCGGCTCTGAGCATGGACCGGATCCGTGTGCTCCTCGCCGACGACCACGCGCTCTTCCGGGAGGGCCTGGCCGGGATCCTCGGCGCGGAGCCGGACTTCGAGGTGGTGGGCGAGGCGAGCGACGGGCTCGAGGCGCTCGTGAAGGCGCGGGAGCTCGCGCCGGACCTGATCCTGATGGACGTCCAGATGCGCGGCGCCGACGGCCTCGAGGCGACGCAGCGGATCAAGCTCGAGCGGCCCGCCACCGCGATCGTGATGCTGACGGTGCGCGACGACGAGGAGGCGCTGTTCCAGGCCATCCAGAGCGGCGCCCAGGGCTACCTGCTGAAGAGCATCCGCTCGGACGAGATGCTCGGGCTCTTGCGGGGCGCCGTACGCGGCGAGGCCGCGATCAACCCGGGTCTGGCGGCTCGCATGCTGGAGGAGTTCCGCCGCCTCGCCCAGGAGGGGCCGGGCTGGTCCGGCGAGCCCGCGGCGACGCTCTCGCGCCGGGAGCAGGAGGTCCTGGGCCTGGTGGCGGAGCGGGCGACCGACAAGGAGATCGCCGACGCCCTGCACCTGAGCCTGAGCACGGTGAAGAGCCACATGCGCAACATCCTGGCGAAGCTCCACGTGAGCAGCCGTCACGATGCCGCGCGCTTCGCGCGCCCGCCGGGCGCGGCCGGGCGCCGGGGCTGACCCTCCTCCTCCGTCTCGCGGACTAGTTCTCGGGCCCTGCCGCACCGGTCGCGGGCTCGTCCTTCTTTCGTCCTCCAAACCACTCCCGCGAACGATGGAGCGCGCTCGGGCGCGCGCCTAGGCTCGTCCCGTATCGCACGACGACAGGGCGGAGCGCCGCACCGAGAAGAGACACGATGCCCGGCGACACGAGACGGCGTGTCCTGTTGTTGTGTACGGAGCCTCTGCTGGGCGATGGGCTGGGGGCGATCCTGGGCGGACTGGAGGACATCGAGCTCGTGGGTCCGCTGGCGCTCGACGAACGGGCGGTGCGGCGCGCCGGGCGTCTCCAGCCGGACCTCGTGCTGCTCGCCGAGGATGGCGGTGGGGCCTCGGCCGGCACGCACTTCGTGGCCCGCCTCCTGGCGCACTGCCCGGACGTGCCGGTGATCCGCGTGGGCCTGCGGGAGGACACGATCCACCTCTTGACCTCCCGGACCGTACCCGCCAGCCGGACCGAGCTGATCGAGGCGATCCGCCGCCTGCCGCTGCGCAGCGACCCGGGCGCACGCCCTGCTGCGCGCGCTCCCGAGACGAAGCGATAGGAGGCGCCGATGCGATTCCGACGTGGCTCTCGCGTGCTCCCCGGCCGGCTCGGTCCGCCGGCGCTGGCCCTCGTGCTGGCCGGGCTCGCTCCGGCAGCCCCGGCGCGAGCCCAGGCTGCGGCGGCACCGGCGGCCGAGGGCAAGACCCTCTTCGGAACCCTTTGCGTGGCCTGCCACACGGTCGGTGGAGGCGCGCTGGTCGGGCCGGACCTGGCGGGCGTGACGGAGCGGAGGCCGCGGGAGTGGCTCCTCCGCTGGATCCGGGAGCCGGATCGCATGCTCGCGGCCGGGGACCCGACGGCGCAGCAGCTCTTCGAGGAGTTCCACCGGGTCCCGATGCCGAACCTCGGGATCGACGCCTCGCAGGCGGCCGCGCTGCTGGCCTTCCTCGAATCCGGCTCGGCGGCGGCGCCGGCACGGCCGGCGGAGCTGCCCGCGGGCGACCCGACCGTCGGCAAGGCGCTCTTCGTCGGCGAGCGGCGCTTCGCGAACGGGGGGCCGCCCTGCATGGGCTGCCACAGCGTCGCCGGGCTCGGCGCACTCGGCGGCGGCGCGCTCGGGCCGGACCTGACCCCGTCCTACAACAAGTACGGTGGCGCGGCCGGCCTCGCGAGCTTCCTCGAGGGCGTTCCCACCCCGACGATGAAGGCCGTCTGGGCGCCCCGGCCGCTCACCCCCGCCGAGCGCGCGGACCTGCGCGTCTTCCTCGAGCAGGCCTCGGTCTCGGGGCGGCCGATCGAGGCCGTCGGCAAGCTCGCCGCCCTGGCGACCGGCGGGGCGGTGCTGCTGCTCGCCGTCGCCCAGATCCACTGGCGCAAGCGGCTGGTCGCGGTGCGCCGGCCCCTGCTGGCCCGCGCGCGGCAGGATCGCAGCGTCTGAGCCCTTCCGGAGGCGACACACCCATGGGTTGGATCCAGGATCTCGTCAAGCCGCAGGCACGCCAGTGGGAGCAGTTCTACCGCAACCGCTGGCAGCACGACAACGTGATCCGCTCCACGCACGGGGTGAACTGCACCGGCGGCTGCTCGTGGGCGATCTACGTCAAGGACGGCGTCATCACCTGGGAGATGCAGCAGACCGACTATCCGCTGCTCGAGCCGCACCTCCCGCCCTACGAGCCGCGCGGCTGCCAGCGCGGCATCTCGGCCTCCTGGTACGTCTACAGCCCGATCCGCGTGAAGTACCCCTACGCGCGCGGCGTCCTCCTCGACCTGTGGCGCGCGGC
This sequence comes from Deltaproteobacteria bacterium, assembly GCA_035063765.1. Classification (NCBI taxonomy): domain Bacteria; kingdom Pseudomonadati; phylum Myxococcota; class Myxococcia; species Deltaproteobacteria bacterium. The sequence continues at coordinate 30,454 of JAPSFT010000007.1, read as the reverse complement.
GCGCAAGGAGCACGCGAACCCGGTCGAGGCCTGGGGCGCGATCGTCGAGGACGAGGCCAAGCGCACGCGGATCCAGCAGGCGCGCGGCAAGGGCGGCTTCCGCCGCACCCGCTGGGAGGAGGTCCAGGAGCTGATCTCCGCGGCCTGCCTCTACACCGCAAAGCGATGGGGACCGGACCGGGTGTTCGGCTTCTCGCCGATCCCGGCGATGTCCTACCTCTCCTACGCCGCCGGCTCGCGCTTCCTCCAGCTCTTCGGCGGCGTCAACATGAGCTTCTACGACTGGTACGCCGACCTCCCCAACGCCTTCCCCGAGGTCTGGGGCGACCAGACCGACGTCTGCGAGGCCGCCGACTGGTACAACTCGAAGTACATCGTGGCGATGGGTTCGAACCCCAACATGACGAGGACCCCCGACGTCCACTTCATCTCCGAGGCCCGGCACGAGGGCGCCAAGTTCGTGGTGATCGCTCCCGACCTGAGCCAGGTGGCGAAGTACTCCGACTGGTGGATCCCCGTCAAGCCGGGAACCGACACAGCCCTGTGGATGGCCGTGAACCACGTGATCCTCAAGGAATTCTACGTGGACCGGCAGGTGCCCTACTTCACCGACTACGTGACGCGCTACACGGACGGCCCCTTCCTGGTCGAGCTGCACCCGGGCGGCGAGGGCCAGGGCCATCGCGCCGGACAGATGCTGCGCGCCGGTCGCCTCGAGCGCTACGCGCAGGAGGACAACGGCGAGTGGAAGCTCCTGATGATGGACCGCGCGAGCGGCCAGCCGAGGATGCCGAAGGGCACGGTGGGCTTCCGCTGGAAGACCCAGCCCGGCAAGTGGAACATCAAGCTGGAAGACGGCCAGGACGACAGCCCGATCGAGCCGGTGCTCTCGTTCCTCGAGGAGCACGACGAGGTCCTCCAGGTCTCCTATCACGAGTTCGGCACGGGGAAGACCCAGCTCCGCGGGATCCCGGTGCGCTACGTGCAGACGAAGGACGGCCGCGTACCCGTCGCCACCGCCTTCGACCTGCTCGTGGCGCAGTTCGGCGTGGGACGCGGGCTTCCCGGCGAGTACGCGACGAGCTACGACGAGATCGCACCCTACACCCCGGCCTGGCAGGAGGAGCAGACCGGCATCGGCCGCGACACGGTGATCCGCCTGGCGCGCGAGTTCGCGAGCAACGCCGAGGCCACGGGTGGCCGCTCGATGGTGATCGTCGGTGCCAGCATCAACCACTGGTACAACAACAACCTGGCCTACCGGGCGCCGATCACGGCGCTGCTCCTCTGCGGCTGCTGCGGGCGCAACGGCGGGGGCATGAACCACTACGTGGGCCAGGAGAAGCTGACCCTCGTGGCCCCGTGGACCAGCCTGGCCTTCGCCACCGACTGGGGCATGGTGCCCCGCCGCCAGCAGTCGCCCACCTGGCACTACGTGAACAGCGACCAGTGGCGCTACGAAGGGGACTTCACCGACTACGCGCCGGTGCCGCCCGGCGCGAAGTGGGCCAAGGGCCACGCCATGGACCTCGAGACCATGGCGGTGCGGATGGGCTGGATGCCCTACTACCCGCAGTTCGACCGCAGCCCGCTGGCGGTGGCCGAGGAGGCGGAGACCGCGGGCGCCACCACCCGCGAAGCCGTCTCGGACCACCTGGCCCGGGCGCTGCGCGACAAGACGCTCCGCTTCGCGGTCGAGGACCCCGACGCGCCGGAGAACTGGCCGCGGGTCTGGTTCATCTGGCGGGGCAACGCGCTCCAGGCCAGTGCCAAGGGCCACGAGTTCTTCCTGCGCCACTACCTCGGCACCCACGACAACATCGTCGCGAGCGAGCACGCCCGGGACAAGGTCCGGTCCGTGACCTTCCGCGAGCCGGCGCCGCGCGGGAAGTTCGACCTCGTGGTGGACCTGAACTTCCGCATGGACACCTCGGCGCTCTACTCCGACGTCGTCCTCCCGGCGGCCTTCTGGTACGAGAAGAACGACCTGAACAGCACGGACCTGCACTCCTTCGTGCACCCGCTCGGCCAGGCCGTGCCGCCGGTCTGGGAGGCGAAGACCGACTGGGAGATCTTCAAGGGCTTCGCGAGGTCGGTGAGCGAGATGGCGCCGCTGGCCTTCCCCCACCCGGTCAAGGACCTCGTCGCGACGCCGCTCATGCACGACACGCCCGACGAGCTGGCGCAGCCCGAGCCGCTCGACTGGGCCCGGGGCGAGTGCGAGCCGATCCCCGGCAAGACGATGCCCCACTTCCAGGTGGTGGAGCGCGACTACAGCAAGCTCTATCACCAGTTCATCTCGCTCGGCCGGCATGCGCGCGAGAACGGCTTCAGCGGAAACGGGGTGCACGTGCCCGCCCGGGAGTTCTACGACGAGCTCCTGGCCAGCCCGGTCGGGGGCTCGCCCGATCCCCGGCACAAGCGCTGCGTCGAGTGGGACGGGCAGAAGTACCCGAGCCTCGAGGACGCGCTCGACGCTGCCAACGCGCTCCTGCACCTGGCGCCGGAGTCCAACGGCGCGGTCTCCCTGGCCGCCTTCCGGCACGAGGAGGAGGTGACCGGCGTGCCCCTGGCGGACCTGGCCGAGGGCGTGCGCGACGTGCGCATGACCTTCCTCGACCTCACCCGCCAGGTGCGCCGGACCCTCGTCAGCCCCTGCTGGTCGGGCAACGTGAACGACGGCCGTGCCTACGCGGCGTGGTGTCTGAACGTGGAGAGGTTGATCCCCTGGCGCACCCTCACCGGGCGCCAGCAGTTCTACATCGACCATCTCTACTACCTGGACTTCGGCGAGCACCTCCCGACCTTCAAGCCCCGCCTCGACCCGCGCCGGACCGGTGACATCGTCAACAGCCCGGTGGACGAGCAGTGCCTGGTGCTCAACTACATCACGCCGCACGGGAAGTGGAACATCCACTCCACCTACAAGGACAACCACCGGATGCTCACGCTCTCGCGGGGCATGGATCCGATCTGGATCAACGACAAGGACGCGGAGCGGATCGGCCTCGAGGACAACGCCTGGGTCGAGGTCTACAACGACAACGGTGTGGTGGTGACCCGCGCCAACGTGAGCGCCCGCGTGCAGTCCGGGATGTGCCTCTACTACCACGCGGTGGAGCGGACCATCTACATCCCGAAGTCCCAGATCCGGGGCGGGCGGCGCGCCGGAGGCCACAACAGCCTGACGCGCACCCGCATCAACCCCGTCCAGCTCGCCGGGGGCTACGCCCAGTTCAGCTACGCCTTCAACTACTGGGGCCCGATCGGGATCCTGACCCGGGACACCTACTGCGTGGTGCGGAAGCTCGAGAAGCTCGAGTGGTAGCCCGGCCTCCCCGCGAGCGGGAGCCAAGGAGTCGGCCAATGGACGTTCGTGCACAGGTCTCCATGGTGTTCCATCTCGACAAGTGCATCGGCTGCCACACCTGCAGCGTCGCCTGCAAGAACATCTGGACCGATCGCAAGGGCACCGAGTACATGTGGTGGAACAACGTGGAGACCAAGCCGGGCACCGGCTACCCCACGCTCTGGGAGGACCAGGAGAAGTACAAGGGCGGCTGGACGAAGAACGGCGAGCGCCTCGCCCTGAAGCTCCACGGCCGGGTGGGCGGCCTGTCCAACCTCTTCTTCAATCCCTACCTGCCGACCGTCGACGACTACTACGAGCCCTGGACCTACGACTACGGGCACCTCTTCGACGCGCCGGCGGGCGACGACCAGCCCACCGCGCGCGCGGTCTCGATGATCACCGGCAAGCCGATGGAGATCGAGGCAGGCCCCAACTGGGACGACGACTACGGGGGCTCGCCCCTCTACGCCGAGAACGATCCCAACCTCGACGCGCTGACCGAGGAGGAGCGCGAGCAGCTCACCGAGATGGAGCGCGTGGTCTTCTTCTACCTGCCGCGCATCTGCAACCACTGCCTGAATCCCGGCTGCGTGGCTGCCTGCCCGGCGGGCGCGGTCTACAAGCGCGGCGAGGACGGCATCGTGCTGCTGAGCCAGGAGAAGTGCCGCGCCTGGCGCATGTGCATCTCGGGCTGCCCCTACAAGAAGACCTACTACAACTGGTCCACGGGCAAGTCCGAGAAGTGCATCCTGTGCTATCCGCGGCTCGAGAGCGGTCAGCCCCCGGCTTGCTTCCACTCCTGTGTCGGCCGGATCCGCTACCTCGGCGTCCTGCTCTACGACGCCAGCCGGATCGAGGCCACGGCCTCGGTCCCCGACCGGGACCTGGTCGAGGCGCAGCGCGAGATCATCCAGGACCCGCGCGACCCGCGGGTGATCGCGGCCGCGCGCGCCAACGGGGTCTCGGACGCGATGATCGACGCCGCGCAGCAGTCGCCGGTCTACCGGTTCGTGAAGCAGTGGCGCCTCGCTCTGCCCCTGCACGCCGAGTTCCGGACCCTGCCGATGCTCTTCTACGTGCCGCCGATGCTGCCGGTGCTCGCGAAGGTGAAGGACGGCCGCTACGACAACGCCGACGCGGCGAGCACGAGCCTGGCGCCGCTCCTGAGCTCGCTCGAGCGGGCGCGCATGCCGCTGCGCTACATGGCGAAGCTCTTCTCGGCGGGCAACGAGGAGGTGGTCGCGGCCTCCTACCGCAAGCTGATCGCCGTGCGCATCTACATGCGGGCCAAGACGGCGGGCGGGATCTCCGACGCGGAGGTGCAGGAGGCGCTGCGGGTCGGAGACACCACCCCGGCCGAGGTCGAGGCGATCTTCCAGCTCACCGCGAGGCCGACCTTCGAGGAGCGCTTCGTCGTGCCGCCGCTCGGCCGCGAGAGCGCGATCGAGGCGATGCGGGATCCGCTCGAGCAGAAGCGCGAGGGTGGCTTCGGCTTCCGCAAGGCTCCGGTCCGGGGAGCCTAGCGATGACGGTCGCCTCTCTCGATCGCCGTGTCTTCCAGCTCTTCGCCGATCTGCTCGACTATCCCCGTCCCGGCCTCGGGCCGATCGCCGAGCACTGTGCGGCCCTGGTGGGAGAGGAGGTCCCGGCGGCCGCGACCCTGCTCCGCGAGTTCTCGTCGTTCGCGACGGGCAGCCCGCAGGCACGGCTCGAGGAGACCTACACGGGCCTGTTCGAGCTCGATGCCTCGCATCACCCCTACGTCGGCTATCACCTCTTCGGTGAGTCCTACAAACGCAGCGCCTTCCTGCTCGGGCTCAAGGCCCGCTACCGGCGCTACGGGATCGAGTGCGGCACCGAGCTGCCGGACCACGTGGCGGCGGTCCTGCGCTTCCTCGCGGCGAACGAGGATCCGGAGGAGGCGCAGGAGCTGATCCGCGAGGCCCTGTATCCCGCCCTCGGAAGGATGGCGAAGGGCAGGACCGAGGAGCCGCCCGACCCCGACGTCCCGCAGCCGGCGCGGCCCGGCTCCCCGTACCGGGGCCTGCTGCACGCCCTCGTGCTGCTGCTGGAGACGCGGCTGCCGGACGTGCGCGACCCCGCGGCAGGCACATTCGTCGATCCGCAGCCCTCGCTGGCCTGCGAGTAGGAGGAGGCGGTCCCCATGTGGAACAGCGTGCTCTTCGTCGCCTTCCCGTACGTGGCGGTCACGATCGCGATCCTGATGGCGATCGTCCGCTACCGGAACGACCGCTTCTCCTACTCGAGCCTCTCGTCGCAGTTCCTCGAGAACCGCACGCTCTTCTGGGGCTCGGTGCCGTGGCACTACGGAGTGATCCCGATCCTCGGCGCGCACCTGCTGGCGCTCGTCTTCCCGGGCCTCTGGGGCGATCTCATCGCCGACGAGCTCCGGCTCTACGTCTTCGAGGTGACGGGTCTCGCGCTCGCGCTCATGACCGTGGTCGGGCTCGTGCTGCTGCTCGGGCGCCGCATCCGCAACCCGCGCGCCCTGGCCGTCACCTCGACGATGGACTGGCTGCTCCTGGTGGTGCTCCTCGCCCAGGTGGCGCTCGGCGCGTGGGTCGCCCTCGTCTACCGCTGGGGATCGGACTGGTACCTCCACACCGCCGTGCCGTGGCTGGTCTCGCTCCTGCGCTTCGAGCCTGAGACCCAGTACGTGACGGCCCTGCCCTGGGCGGTGAAGCTCCACATGCTGGGCGGGTTCCTCGTGATCCTCCTGTTCCCCTTCACGCGCCTGGTGCACCTGGTCACCTTCCCCGTCACGTACCTGTGGCGGCCGATCCAGGTGGTGGTCTGGAATCGGAGGGCACAGGGCTGACCCTGGGGCTGCGCCCGCGCGGCCCGTTCGAGATCGGCCTCGGAGGCCTGGCTCGGTCCGGGGGTCACGAGATGGGTCCTACGGCGACGGCAGGCAGGGCGGCGGGTCCACCGCCAGGCACGGCCCACCGCCGCACACGTCGATCACGGCCCCGCCGGAGCGCAGGAACTCCGACTTCTGCACGCGGGCCTCCGGCATGCAGCGTGGCGTCTCGTGCGGGTCCTTCCCGAACTCCGGCGAGCGCGGCGGCACGATGCCGGTCGGTGGCGTCGGCGTGCCGCTGTCCCAGACGACGAGCGCGGATCCGTCCCAGGGCCCGGCCGGAAGCGGCTCGATGCCGAAGTACGCCTGGTTGTCCGGGTCCTCCGGGAGCTGCTCGTCGTGGTGGCGGCCCGGCGCGAGGGCAGGCTGGTGGATGCGCGCGCCGATCGTGCGCGCCTCCACCTCCGCCGAGACGTTCGCCACCTGGTGATCGCCGAAGGCCACGTGCAGCAGGATCTTCTTGGCCGGCGTGTCCTGGTAGGTGTCGCTCGTCAGGTGGTTGGCGTGTCCGTTGGTCTCGACGCGGTCCCACAGCATCTGGATCAGCGCGATGTCGAGCGGGGTCTCGTAGGGGTCGCCGTAGACGACGTTGAGGAGCATCGCGAAGGGGTCGAAGTCCACGCTCCGCCGGAGCAGGGTGCTGTAGTTCATGCTCGGCACGCCGAGCACCGCGCGCGTGTAGTCCTGCGCGAAGGCGGCGAGACCGCCGCCGGCGATCGCGCCCTGGCTGTTGCCGTCGTAGAACAGGTTGCTGGTGTCGATCAGGGGCCGCCCCCCGGCGTCCTGGAAGGCCGGGTCCGAGGCGAGGCCGTCGGGGTGCTTCATCAGCCGCCCGAGCACCAGGAACGACAGCATGCCCTGGTGGAGCCGATCCGCGAGAGCGGGGAAGTGCGACAGGTCGCCCAGGATCGTGCCGACGATGTAGTCGTAGTCGTCGTCCGACATGCCGTGCCAGCGCGTCGCGCAGAACGTGATGTTGTGCTCCTCGGCGAAGCGGCGCAGGTTGGCGGCGTTCACCTCGCTCTCGGAGCCGAGCAGGCCGTGGCCGTAGAGCACGAGGCGGGAGGGGTTCTCGGCGCTCGCGGCCTTGGGCAGGATGCAGCGGAAGGGCGACGAGAAGTCCCCGGCCGTGCTGCGCACCGGCAGGCCGTCGGGCCCCTGGAGCAGCCGCGAACCGGGTGCGCCGGTGCCGGTGAGGTAGAGCGGCAGCGTGAAGGTGCCGCTGATGCGGCGGGCCACGCGCCCGTCGCTGTTCGGGTTCTCCTCCACGAGCGTCACTGCGAAGGGCGGCGCGGTCTCGGCGAGCGAATCGAAGGTGTCCTCGCGCATCGCCAGCATGCGCTCCGAGAGGTTGCGCTTGCTGATCACGGTGAAGTCCCAGGCGAGGAAGAGCTCCTCGCGGGCCACGCCGGCGCCGGCGAGCGCCGCGAACAGGCTCTCCATGTGCGGGCGCCGCTCCTCGAACGCCGGCAGGAAGGTGGGGATGCCGTCGCGGTAGAGCTCGAAGGCCCGCGCCGGCGCGATCGGCTGGCCGGCGGCGTCCTTCGGGTTGCGCAGCGCCACGATGAAGCGGCCGCCCGAGCGAAGGTTCTTGCCGACCCGCAGGATCAGCAGGCCCGGGGCTGCGGGGTCGAGCTCGGCCCACACGAGCTGGCGGTCCCCGCTGTCGGCGTCGATCAGGACCACCGGGGAGTCCGGCGCGAGCGAGTCGGCGATGCGCGTGATGAGCGGCGCGCCGGTCGCGACGAGGTCGAGGCCCGGCACCACGGTGAGCATCTTGGGGCCCGGGCTGAAGCCGTCGTTGCGGTTCCACTCGCTCGGGTCGATCGCCTTCCCGAGGCGCGAGACCGGCATGGCCGCGAGCGGGAAGGCCACCCGCCGGCCCGAGTCCATCGCCGGGTCCGCCACCGTGAAGCGATCGCTCGGGAACGGGTACAGGCAGCGCGCCGGGTCGAGCGGATCGCAGAGCTCCGGGTTCGCGGCCGCGAGGGCGGGCTCCCACGAGAAGGTGGCGCTCGCGGTCGCGTCGGGCCGCCCGTCCCCGTCGCGGTCGACGCGGACGAAGAGCGTGTGCCGGCCCGGCACGAGGTCCGCGGCGGCGAGCGCGGCCGTGGCCTCGGCGCCGTCGACGGCGAGCGGCACCGGCAGGATGCTCGCAGCGGGACCATCGATGCCGCGCAGCAGGCTGGCGGTGGCGCTTGCACCCGCGCCGAGCGGCTGCGCGAGGTCGATCACGATCGGGACGGCGCCGCTGGCGTCGGCCTGCGAGAGGTCCGCCGGCGAGAGGATCGCAAGGCGCGGCCCGCAGGCGAGCAGGGCCAGGGGAGCGGCGGCGAAGGCGAGCCGGAGCGTCATCGACGGGTCCCCCCGGCGAGCGCGGCGAGGCCGAGCCCGACGAGCGCCAGCGTGCCGGGCTCCGGGACGGGCGCGAAGGTGGCGGAGTCGGCGAACACGGTGCTCGAGAGGTCGGCCAGGCACGCTCCGGCGCCGCACCCGACGAGCGCGCCGAGGCGGATCGACGTGAAGGCGCCGCCCGCCAGTGCGAGGCGCTGCTCGTGGAGTCCGCTGTCGCCGATCACGAGCGGATCCGAGACCGCGCTGGCGACGAGCGCGTCGCCCGCGTAGGCGAGCAGGGCGATCGGCAGCGTCACCCCGTCGCTCGGGAGCCCCAGCACGTCGATCGCGAAGGACGCCACCGGCGCCGTGAACGAGAAGGTGATCACCGGGCCGAGCGAGTTGAGGATGCCCTGGTCGGGCGAGCTGGCCCAGGTGCCGGCCGGCTCGTAGCCGAGCAGCAGCGCGACGCTTCCCTCGCTCAGCACCTGCGCCGGCGACAGCGCCACGCCCGGGAGGCTCGCGGCGGCGGCGTCGGAGAGGTCCGGCAACGCGTCGAAGTCGAGGGTGAGGGCGCGCGCCGGTCCGGCGGCGAGCAGGCAGAGGGCGGCGGCCCACAGCGGCAGCGGGAGCCGGGCGGCGAGGTCGGGCCTCACCGCCCGAGAGCGTCGGGCGATCCGGGTCACGCGGGATTCCTCCTTGACGAGGAGTAGGTGGCCGCAAAGCGTGTCGTGTGGCAGCTCCCGGGGAGCCTTCGGCCACACCGCCCTGAGGCCCTCCGCCGGCTGGCATCGTCCTTGCTCGAGCCAGGGCCATGTCGCGCTGCCTGCTGCTCGTCGAGGACGACGCGGACTATCGCTCGCTCCTGAGCGACTTCCTGCGCTCGCTCGGCCACGCCGTGCTCGAGTTCGCGTCGGCCGAAGAGGCGCTTGGCCACATGGACGGGGCGGATGCTGAGGCTCCGAGCCTCGTCCTGACGGACCTGCGCATGGCTCGCATGAGCGGCCTGGACCTGGCCCGCACCCTGCGCCGCGCCCATCCGCGCCTCCCGATCATCCTGATGACCGCCTTCAGCGAGCGGCCGCTCGCCGGGGAGGCGCTGGCGCTCGGCCGCAGCGGCTTCGTCGAGAAGCCGTTCCGGCTGGCCGTGCTGCGGGAGGAGATCGAGCGGCTGCTCGCCGCCGGGGACGAGTGAGCCAGCGCCGGCCCATCCCGTGACGACGCGCTTCAGCGTTGCATCGGCAGCGAGACGACGAATCGGGTGTGGGGCGAGCCGGGGTCGAGCGCGAGGGTACCGGCGTGGGCTTCGACGAAGGCCCGCGAGACGCTCAGCCCGAGCCCGGTCCCCTGGCCTGCCGGCTTGGTCGTGAAGAAGGGCAGCAGGATGTCGGCGCGGATCTTCTCCGGGATGCCCGGCCCGCTGTCGACCACGGCGAGCGTCACTCGATCGTGGCCGGACGCGACCTCGATCCGGATCCAGCGCTCGCGCTGGTCGTGTACGGCGTCCGCCGCATTGGCGATCAGGTTGAGCAGCACCTGCTCGATCTGGGTCTCGCGGCACCTCAGATGCAGCTCCGGGTCGAAGGGCTCGACGCGGACCTCGATCCCCGCCTTCTCGAGCCGCTCCTCCAGGACGGCGAGCGCCTCGCGCACGATGCGCTCGACCGGCACCTCGAGGAAGGGGTCGGCGGACGCATCGCGCGCGAGGTTGCGCACGGCGCGCAGCGTGCGCGTCATGCGATCGCCGAGGGCGGTCAGGATGCGGACCGTCTCGCGCACCTGCTCCGGATCGCCGCGTCCGGCTGCGAGGGTCTGGTCGAGCAGCTCCAGGCGGCCCTGGAGCGCGCCCAGCGGTGTGCCCAGCTCGTGGGCGATCCCGGCGGCCATCTCGCCCAGGCTCGCGAGCTGCTCGGCACGCAGGGACACGGTCTGCTCCAACCCGCGCCGCTCGCGGCCGCGCTTGTAAGCGACCGCGAGCCACGCCATCGCCCAGAAGGTGACGATCGCGGCCCCTCGGTTCACGTAACCCTTCCAGCGCATCTGGCCTTCGTCCCCGAGGTCGAGGAGCAGGCCGATCAGGGTCAGCAGCGTCACGCCAGCCGCGGCGAGCCAGGTCGGGCGATCACCCGGGACGCGCAGCGTCAGCAGGATGAGCAGCGTGTAGAAGACCCCCGCCCCGACACCGATCGGCATCGCCAGATCGAAGAGGAAGGCAGTGCTCGCGACGGCCACCGCGAGACCGGCAACCAGCCGCCGGGAAGGCGGCGCGGAACGCACGGCGTCCTGGTCCGGTCGGCTCATCGGCTCCCCGCACGACGGGCCGAGGGTAGGGCACCGGCCCCGTCCTGGAGCCCGGTGCGAGCGAGCGGGTGTTGCGCCTCGGCGGGGGCGGTCCCGCCGAGAGCGGGCCCCGACGCCGGGCTCCGCCGCGTCCGGACCGGCGGCTCGATCGGGGCCTTACGATCGTCCTCGGGAACCGGTCGGATCTCCCTGGCCGCTCGGGGAGGGAGCTGCGGACCGGGCGACGCGCCGCAGGTAGGCCCGCGGCGGGAAGAAGGCGAGCCAGATCGACACGATCTGGACCAGGCCGCACACCGATCCGGTGAGGTAGAGGGTCGGTTCGGAGGCGTTGCCGCCCGTCAGGTGGAAGAGCAGCCGGGCCGCGACCGCGTTGAGCCAGAGGCCGACCATGCCGGCCGTCCAGACGCCGAAGAGGAGGAAGCGGTTCACGACGACGGGGTCGGCAAGCCCGAGGGCGAGACGGCGGCGCATCGCGTTCCAGTAGTGCAGCGCCTCGCGGCAGGCCCAGACGAAGAAGACGCCCCGCGCGAGCAGCCAGACGAGGCTCGCCGCGCTCCGGGGGGTGCGCACGTGCGAGCGGAAGTCCTCGGGCGTCGCCAGGCTCGCGACGAGGCTCGCGAGAACCAGGGCGCCGAGCGCAACGAATCCGCGGCGCGCCCACGGCGCGTCGGGCCGGAAGACCCGCCACGTGAAGAGCCCGAGCAGGGCCGCGGCGATCGAGATCAGGAGGGCGCCCGCCGCGTGGACGGGGACGTCCCAGCCTTCGGGAAGCGCACCGATCCCGCGCCCGATCGTGAGCAGGAAGGTGCCCACGGCCGTCCCGAACGCGAAGCCGGCGATGCAGGCCTCGGGAAGCTGCCGGGTGCGGAGCGCGAGGCTTGTCATCCGGTAGGCGAGGAACAGGGCGAGCGTGATCACGAGGAAGTAGATCGCGACGACGAACGGACTCATGCGGCCTCCGGAGCCCTCGCCCGATCGGCGCGACCGCGCCGCGCCTTGAACGAAGGCCCAGACGGGGAGCCGGACGTCGTCAAGGCGACAGGAGCGACCGCTCGGCTCCGCCGGCACTTCCCGGGGAGCGCGCGCCCCGGTGGGCCGGTGGGCCCCGGCGCGATCGCGGCCGCCGCGGCGTCGCCCCGCAGTCGGGCCTGGTACCCTGGCGCCGGCCGCTTGCGCGGCCCGCCAGCCGGAGCGATCCCCAGATGAGGTCGGAGCTCGTCGCCGCGGCGGGGACCGCGCTGCTCCTCACCGCCGCCGGCTGCGACGGCGGCCCGCCGCCGGGTCCGGTAGTGGCCGAGGCGCCCGCGTGGACGCCCGAGCGGGCGCAGGCCGCGCAGGAGCTCGCCGCCCGGCTGGTCGCGCGCGAGCCGGCGGTCCCGGACGGCCTGCGCGTCGAGCTCGCGTTCGGGGCGGCAGTCGATCTCGATCTCTACGTCACCGACCCGCTCGAGGAGACCGTCTACTACGCCAACTCGCCGAGCCGCAGCGGCGGCACGCTGGTCCAGGATCAGCGCTGCGCACATCCGGCGCCCCGGGTCGAGACGATCCGCTTCCCCGCGCCGCTCGCTCCGGGCCGCTATCGCATCGGGGTCGACTACCCGCGTGCGTGCGGCGCCGTCCGGGAACCCGCGCCCTTCGCCGTGGCCGTCGACGGTCCCGGCGGCCGCACGGCGCATCAGGGGCTCGCGCGGCACCAGGTCTTCGAGCCGATCGTGCTCGAGTTCGAGATCGCAGCGGGCGGGGAGGGAGAGCGCTGAGCACGCGGCGCTATGCCGCGGCCTGCTTCAGGACCCTCCGGGCGATGCCCATGCGCTGGATCTCGGACGTCCCCTCGACGATCGTGTAGACGCGGACCATCCGGTAGACGCGCTCGAGTCCCGCCTCGGCGAGGCAGCCGGCCCCGCCGTGGACCTGGATCGCCTCGTAGGCGGCGCGGTTCACCCTCTCCGAGGCGTAGAGCTTCACCATCGCCGCCTCCATCCGCACGTCGATCTTCTCGTCCCACATCCTCGCGGCGCGCGCGACCATGCTCTCGGTCGCGAAGAGATCGGTCGCCATGTCGGCGAGCTTCCACTGCACGCCCTGGTTCTCGCCGATCGCGCGGCCGAACTGCTGCCGTGACCGCGCGTGCGCGGCGCTCGCAGCGAGCAGGCGCTTCGTGATCCCGGCGGCCATCGCGCCGATCTTGATCCGGTTCGCGTTGATCCAGTCGAGCGCGAGGGCGAGCCCGAAGCCCTCCTGTCCGAGGATCGCCCCGGCCGGGAGCTCGCAGTTCTCGAAGACCAGCTCGCCCTGGAAGCCCGAGAAGCCCATGCAGGTGTGCGAGCGGCCGACCGAGAACCCGGGGGTCCCCGCGTCGACGAGGAAGCAGGTGATCCCGCCCATCGCCCCGCGCGCCGGGTCCGTCACGGCGAAGACCATGGCGAAGTCGCACTGCACGGCGTTCGTGATGATGTTCTTGCTGCCGTTCAGCACGTAGCGATCGCCCCGCTTCTCCGCGCGCAGGCGGAGCCCGCTCGCGTCGGAGCCGGCCTCGGGCTCCGAGAGCGCGAAGCAGGTGCTCGTCTCGCCCCGGACGAGCGGGAGGAGATAGCGGCTGCGCTGCTCCGCGTTGCAGGCGAGCAGGATCGAGGAGGGTCCGCCCGGGCCTCCCAGGAGGTCGTCGAAGAAGACGGTCTCGTGCGAGAAGGCCTCCGTGTCGAGGACGACACGCTCCGCGAGCGGGAGACCGGCGCCCCCGACCTCGCGCGGCATGTCGGCCGCGTAGAGGCCGAGCTCGTGCGAGCGCATGCGCACCCGGCGGCGGAGCTCCGCCGGAGGCGCGACGTCGCCGGGCAGGCGGTGCTCCTCCTCCAGGGGCCGCACCTCCTCGCGGACGAATCGTGCCAGCGTACGGCGCAGGATCTCGATCTCTTGCGATGCGTGGATCGACATGACGGTCTCCTTGTCCATCTCCTCCGCCTGGTCGGGGAGGGTCTCCTTCAGGTCCGTCGCTTCGCGCGAGGGGGCGCGAGCGAGTCGAGGTAGAGCGAGCCCCAGCCCTCGACCTTCCCGCGATCGAGCTCACCGCCGATCCCGAGCAGGTGGACGAGATCGAAGGAGAAGCCGATCGCCATGAAGTGCCAGGCCGCCACCCGGGGATCGACGTCGGGCCGCAGGCGGCCCCGCTCGCGCGCCTCGAGGAGCAGGCCCTCGATGAATCCGACCATCGCGAGGAAGCTTGCGCGGACGGTGCGCCGGACGGCGGGGTCGTCGATCTCGGAGATCGCCTCGTAGAAGAGGCGCAGGACCGGCGCGCGGCTCTCCAGGTGGTCGTAGTAGCCGAGCCCGATCGCGCGGATCGCTTCGAGCGGGTCGTCGCTCCGGGCGGCGATGCCGCTCCAGATCCCGAGCAGGCGCGCGCTCATGGCCTCGAGCGTCGCCACGTAGAGATCGCGCTTCCCCGAGAAGTAGCGGTAGAGCGCGGGCTCCGAGACGCCCGCCGCGCGCGCCAGGTCGGCGGTCCCGACCTTCGCGTAGCTCGAGGTCGCGAAGACCGCGCCCGCACTCTCGAGGATCTGCTCGCGGCGCTCGGGGGCGGGGCGCCGGGTGGCCCGCCGGCGCCCGGCCGCCGGGCCTTCCGCCGGCGCCCCCGGCGCCGGCGCACCCGCCCGGGCCCGTCCGCCGCCCTTGCGCCCTGCCTTCGTGCCCGTCTTCCCGCCGGTCTTCCCGCCCGTCTTTCCGCCCGCCATCGCACCCTCCGCTCCACGGTGGTGCGACGATAGTGAATTATCACTACGTGTCCAGGTCCAGGTCCAGGTCCAGGTCCGGGTCCGGCACGCCTGCGCGCGCACTCCGGGGGGGAGGGCGGTGGGCTCTCGTGCCGGCTTGCGCGGGCAGGCAACCCTCCCGTGAACCCCGGACCGAGCCAGGGCGCGAGCTCGCCCCGAGGTCGAGGCGGGAGAAGCGCAGCCAACCCCGTCGGCACGGCGACCCTTCGCAACGAGGAGCTCGGGGCGAAGGCGCGTGTCGGGCGACGGGAGCGGGTCCACGACGGGAGCGGGGCCACGAGATGGGCTCTAGGCTGCGCGGGTGTGGCCCGCCATCGAGACCGCGCGGATCCGCCTGCCCACCCTCGGGCGCAGGCTCCTGCGGGCGTCGCTCGCGGGGGACCTTCCCGCGGCGGAGCAGGAGCTCGGCGCGCGGCTGCCCGCGGACTGGCTCGGGATGACGGAGGTGTTCCGCATGCGCCTCGCGCAGCTCGAGCAGGAGCCGGGGCTCGAGCCCTGGCTCACGCGCGCGGTCGTCCTCGAGCGGGAGGGCCGCGCGATCGGCGTCGCAGGATTCCGCGGGCCACCCGGCGGCGCCTGGCTGCGCGACCACGCGCCCGACGGCGTCGAGTTCGGCTACACGATCTTCCCCGCCGACCGCCGGCGCGGCTACGCCGCGGAGGCGAGCCGCGGGCTGATGCGCTGGGCGCACGCGCAGCACGGCGTGCGGCGGTTCGTGCTCTCGATCGGACCGAAGAACCACGCGTCGGCCGGCCTGGCGGCGAGCCTGGGCTTCCGGCGCGCCGGCGAGTGGCTGCACGCGGAGCGGGGACTCGAGCACGTGTACCTGCGCGTCGTGGGCGGGAGCGGCGCCTGAGCCCCTCCGCGCGCCGGTGGCGCCCCGGCGCTCGCGCTCGCGTCGCGGATGCGGGGACGTCCGCCTTCGGGGCCCAGCCGCGCGGGACAGGCGTCCGTGCTCATCCTGCGTCCTCGCCGGCCACGAGGAAGACGAAGTCCACCGCCGCGAAGAAGAGCAGCGCGAGCAGCCCGACGCTGTAGAGGCCCGGGCTCGCGTCGAAGCCGATGCCGACCGACGCGAGCAGCTGCACGACACCGATCACCGCCGACCAGAACATGAGCGAGCTCTGGATCGGGCTGATCCAGGGCAGCCACTCGGCGCGGATCTGGCGCCAGCCCCGCGCGAACCACGCCACGGCGGGCGCCAGCAAAACGAGGTGCATCGAGCCGAGAAGCCCGTTCGACACCGACCAGAGCCGGGCGGCGTCCCACCCGAACTGATGCAGGACGACCGGCAGGAAGCACAGGAAGAGGACCGCGATGCAGTCGAGGACGAGGTACCAGAGCGTGCGCCGCGCGTGCGGGGAGAGGCCCGTCGTCGCGGAGCGGCGCAGCACCACCGCGATCCCGGAGAAGCCCGCGAACGCCACGGCCACCTCGGCGATCGCGTAGAGCAGGTCCGTGTCCATCGCTCGCGGCCGCCCTCCACCCCTGTACCGGATCCGGTGTCGAATCCCGGTCCCGCAGCCTAGCCGCTGCCGGGGTCAGGCTGGCGCATGCTACGGCAAGGAGGCCGCCGCGGCCCGTTCGCCGCATGCCGCATGCGCGCGGCGTCCGCGCCCCGGGTGGCAATCTGCTGCTGGTCTTCGGAGGGCCCGTGAATCCGACGGGCAACACGCTGCGCCTGATCATCGGGGATCGCGAGGACCGGATCCTCGACTCGACCGCCTACGTCTCGGGCCTGCGTGCGCCGGAGCCCACGTCGGGCGCGATGGCCCTCGCGGCCAGCGCTGCCCTTGGTCTCGTGACGCGGGCCCGCCGCAGGAAGGCACGCTCCCGGGCGAGCGGAGCGAGCGCCGCGGCCCCGGCGTCGATCGATCGCGCGAGGGCGGGCACGGCTCGACGCCCGCCGCGTGGGGCGGCGGGCTACCCGCGCGGCGGCGCGCGGCGCCGGCGGCGCAGCAGGGCGAGGGCGCCGAGGGCCGCGACGCCGGCCCCCGTCGCGCCGGGCTCGGGCACCGCGAACTCGACCGAGCCCACGTCGCAGGCGTTGGCGGGCCCCAGGTTGCGCAGGACGCCGCGCTGGTCCTCGGGGAGGCAGGCGGCGTCGAGGCCCGCGTTGGCGAGCGGGCTCCCGGGGGCGGGGAGGTGCGTCTCCGTGAGCCCGCCGTTGTCCGCGAGCGGCGCGAGCTGCGGGTCCTGGATCGGCAGGTCGCCCGGGCCGGCGCCGCAGGTGTCGTCGCTGTCGAGGTTGTGACCGAGGGAGACGATCGTGCCGCCGGTCACGTTGCACTCGTCGCCCGAGGTGCCCCAGAGCACGCTGTTCACGATCGAGGTCGTCCCGCCCCCGACCCAGAGGCCGGTCCATGTCGTATTGCCGAGGCTGGTGACGCTCTCGAGCCTGAGATCGGCGTAGGCCGAGATCCCCGGACCCGGGCTCTCGTTGTCGCTCGAGGTCGAGTTCTGGATCCGATAGGTGCCGCTCAACAGGCGGATCATGGCTCCGGATCCGGCCGTTGCTTGGTTGCCGACGAAGGTGCAGCGCTCGACCGTGCCGTCTCCGTAGGATTCGATCGCGGAGCCGGTACTGGCGGTGTTGCCGGCAAAGGTGGAGTCCCAGATCGCGAGCGAGCCGTTGTGGAAGATCGCGCCGCCGCGGTCGGCGCCGTTCGCCGAGAAGAGCACGCGCCGCACCTCGAGATGGCCGACACCGTTCGAGCTGATCGCGCCGCCGATCGCGTCGCTCGTGGTCCCGGAGACCTGGTTCTGGGAGAGGACCGAGTCCTCGACGGTGAGCGTGCCGTCGTCCGCATGGCGGACCCCGGCGCCCTCGACGTCCGAGGTCGCACCGCCCCGGATCGTCACGTCCCGGATCGTCACGGAGAGGGTCCCGGGCATGCCCAGGACGTCGAAGACGCGGTCGAGCGAGCCCGCGTCGATCACGGTCCCCGCCGCGGTGGCTCCCTCGATCGTGAGGTCCTCGGCGATGTCGAGATCCCCGGTCGCGGCGGCGTCCTCGCCGGCGCCCGCGATCGAGAGCGCGAAGGTGCCGGCCGGGAGCTGGATCACGTCGGCTCCGGGCCACGCATTGGCCTCCTGGATCGCGGCGCGCAGGGTGCAGATGCCGGCCGTCCAGGAGCAGACGCCGTTGCCCGGAACGGCATCGGCGCCGTCGGTGGTCGATCCCACCACGAAGGTCGCGGCGCCCGCGTCGAGCGCGGCGAGGAGGAGGGTGGTCGCGAGGGCGGATCGTCGCACGATGTCCTCCTGCAGGGCCGCCGGGAGCGGCGACTCCGAGGCTGGGGTACGCCTCTCCGGGCGCCCCATTCGAGCGCATCCCGAGCCCCGTTTGCAAGCCAAATGCGACCTGTCCGCCTCGCAGACGAAGCGGGCCCGTGGACCCGGCCTGGCCGTCTCCGGCCCCGAGACCCTTGCGAACCACCGCTCCGATGCCGCCAGGATCGCCGGCGGCGAGCGACCCGGACTCGAGCGGGAAGAGCGTGCGCTCGATCTGGAACGTGTAGGTGCCGGGGTCGAGTGGCGTCGCTCGCGTGTCACCTGCGAGCAGGACGCCGTTGTACTGGCCGTTGCCGACCTCCGGCTCCCGGAGCGCGACGCGTCGTAGACGAACGAGATGGTGTCCCCCGGCCGTGCCGTTCGGGATGGGGCCTGCGATGATCTGCTGGGCTCCTGCCTGCGGTCGGGATCCGTCCGCTCGGGGTCGGGATCGGGCCGTCCGGGTCGGACCCGCGGGCGGCGGCCGAGGCCGGTGACGACCGGGCGAGGCGGACGATGCAGCGAAGCATGGCGGCACTGCTGGTACTGGTCGTTACGGGCTGCGGCCGCAGCGGAGATCCGATCCCGCCCGATCCCGTGGAAGGCGGTTCCCGGCGCGAAGGCGCCGGCCTTTCGGGCGAGGCGGGAGGCGACGGGGGCAGCGAGCTGGTCGCGATGCTGCGCGGTGCCCCGACCGAGGCCGCCCTCGATGCCACCACCCGGGTCGAACTGGCGCCGTCGATGTGGGCCGATGTGGGCCCGAGCATGCCGCCCAGGGAGCACCCTCCGGCGATCAACGGGCTCGTGAAGGTGGTCGCCACGCAGGGCAGCCTGGCCGGAAAGGGGATCGCCATCGACCACGTCTGGATCGTGAAGGGCAACGACGTCTGGGAGGCCACGGATCCCCCGGAGTCGGACTCCCAGGATCCGGCCTACACCGATGCCCAAGGGGTGGCGCGCAACCGGCCCGATTCGCCCGAGTTCACGATCGCGCTGCGCGCCGGCCCGCCGTGGGGTGCGGAGGGCAAGATCTTCGTCGTGGTCCGCATCGTCACGCCGGGGGGGACGGCGTTCCTCCTGCGCGCTCCCGAGCAGCCGATCGCCACCGTGGAATGAGCAGTACCCGGGGATCCCGATCGACGCGCGACGCCCGAACGCCCACCCGAGGCGTTGGCGTCAGACCGCGCCGTCCCCCCACCTCCTCGACCCGCTCCGCGCTCGCACGCCCTCCCGCCCGAGTCCCGTCAGGATCTGCTCGTAGGATGGGCGCCTGGACGCCATCCCCTCGTGCAGCCCCCTACGGACAAGGCGAACGGGCGGGCCGCTGTCGGTGGCTAACGAGGTCCGGACCGGCATGCGGGCGCCCCGCGTGCCGCACGCGCGCGCGCGGTCCGGAGGGCCGTCAGCAGCGCGAGGGCGACGCCGGCGGCCGTGCCGCCGAGCGCCGGCTCGGGCACCTCCGTCACGCAGGCGCCCGGCTCGGTGAGCGTCGGCTCGGCGCGCACGACCAGATGCCGCCCCCCCACGAGCTCGATGCCGAGCGCCATCTGCCCGGCGTCGTTGAGCCCGAAGCGATGGAACTCGATGCCCTTCACGACGCCGTCGCAGAGCGGGTCGCCGCGCCCGATCACGCGGTCCTCGACCGGGTCGGGGCCGAGGTAGAGCCGGCGGCCGAGGTCGCCGGAGAACTCCAGCAGGAAGGCCACCGTGCCGGCGTCGTTCAGCGCCACGGCGGCGATCGGGAAGCCGCCGAGGTCCTCGAAGCCGCCGATGCGCGTCTCCCACACCACGGTCCCGTCGACGAAGATGGCCGTCACCGGCCCGCCCGGCGTCGAGAAGTCCCCGGCATAGGCGGCGCTGCCGTGGTCGTTGGCGGCGATCGGGATCGTGGGATCGAGGGTGCGGAACGTGCAGTCGTCGCGCAGCACCCCGCCGCTCGCGAGCACGAGCGGCGGATTCGTGCCCGAGAGCAGGATCCGGTCGTCGCAGATCAGCTGCTGGCTTGCGATCGAGGCGAAGTATGCGACGCGCCCGACCCCGTCGATGTCCGGCGCCGGGAGGATCAGGTTGTCGATCTCGGTGCCGTCGCCGAACACCGTGTCGCCGCTGGCGACCACCGCCGTCTCCTCGCCGTCGGTCGCGATGACCGCGCGCGGAAGGTCCTGCAGGATCGTGACCATACCGAGGACGTTCATCGCCGGAGCGTCGGCGATCGGCGTCACGGGGACGACCGGTACCGGTGCGCCGCCCTGCCAGCGGTAGATCGTGCTCTCTGTCGGCGAGGCGGCGAGGTAGTCCAGGTAGGCGAGCCTGCCGTTCGCGAAGCTTCCGATCTGCTCGGTGCTGGGGGCCAGGCCGAGCGCGGCATCGACCTGCGTGTACTCCGCGAAGGTCTCGGCGCCCGGCTCGCTCGCGACGAGCACGCGGTGGGCCGCGCCGAACACGCCTTCCCACGCGATGAACGCGACGGCGCCGTCCTCGTCGATGCTCGGCGCCTTGTCCCAGATCGGCTTCACCTCGGTCACCGAATCCGCGAGCACCACGAAGCGATACGAGGCGGCGGGTGCGGAGGCGGTCTGCGCACGGACCGGAAGGGCCGTGACCGCAACGGTCAGGGCGGCGGCCAGGCAGGAGCAGGCGGATCGCAGGTACGGCACGGCGGACGCCCCGGCCCCATCGCTGCGACTTTGACCGATCCAGCCCGTTCGAGTCAAACGAAAAGCCGCTTCCGGGCGGCCCGATCGGGAGCGGTCGAGCGCACGGCGCCTGGATCGCGCCCGTGGGAGCGGCCCGAGCACCGTCCTGCCCGTGCGAGCGAGCGCGCGTCGCGAGTCCGTTCGCCGGGAACCCGAGCAGCGCTTCGGTGACCGCCCGGGCAACGCCGCTTCGGTGCGCGCGCCCGGCGTGATGCCGGGGCCCAGCCCCGTCGTGGCCACCGAATGCCACGCCAGCCGCTCGCTCTGCACGTCGACGATGTCGATGACGAGCACGGAGCGCGTCGTGACGCGGCTGCCGAGCGTCCAGTCGTTCGTGTCGATGCCGAATCACGAGCGCCACGGGCACCGCCGAGGCCCGCTTCGCCGGGGGGTGCGGCGGCCCAGGCAGAACGAGCGCTCGAGCCCTACGCTCTTCTGCGGCCGAAGACGGGGGTGGGGCGTCTGCGACGAGGACGAGGTACCCCATGACGCTTCCGCGAATCGTCTCCCTTCTCCTGCTCGCGCAAGCCGCCCAAGGGCTCTCGGCGAGAACCGTCTGGGCCGTCGACTCGGTTTCGGGCGTGCTGGATGGCTCCTCCCCCATCTGGAATCGGCGCGTGCCGGACGACGGCTTCCGGAACCTGGCATGCGGCCTCTTCACGACCGATGCGACCGACGACGGCATGAAGTACGCGGTGTTCGAGATCCAGGTCTCGGAGCCCGAAGCTCTGGCCGTCTCCGTCGTCGCCGATGGCACGACGATCGAGGACACCGTCCTCTACCTCTACTGCGACCCCTTCGATCCTCTGCAGCCTGGTGGCAACCTCGTCGCGACCGCCGACGACATCCTGCCCGGGCAGGACCTCTTGAGCGCCTTCACGGCGGCTCGCGACATCACGCTCGCTCCGGGGGAGAGCTACTTCCTCGTGCTCACCACCTTCACTGCGGACGATGCGGGCAGCTTCGAGCTCGAGATCACGAGCCCGACGGCCGTGTTCGTGCGCGAGCCGCGTGCAGGGGATCCGATCGCCATCGACGTCCAGGTGGCGGACGAGCCTGGCGGAGGGTTCAACGATCCGGTGCTCGGTCCGCAGCGGCTGAACGCGATGCGCACGGCTGCCGACCTGTGGGGGAGCTTCTTCGCCAGCTCCTACCCGGGCGAGACGGTCCAGGTCCTGGTGGAGATGGTTCCCTCGCTGGGCGAGCTCGGGGCCTCGACCGCCGTCGCCGCGACCACGCAGTCGACGGGCGTTGGGGACATCACGGTGCAATGGCCCATCCTGGAGCACAGCTCCGGACGAGACCTGGACGACGGGCCGGATGGACTGATCCAGTTCAGCGAGGCGGTGGACTTCTACCTCGAGCCGACGGGGGATCCAGGCGATCGGCTGGACTTCGTGACCCTGGCCCTCCACGAGTTCGGTCACGTGTTCGGATTCATCTCGAACCTGGAGGCGGGCGGGACCTACAACGGGGCCCCGTTCGGCCCGATCCCCAATCTCTACGATCTGTTCCTCCAAGACGCGGACGGCACTCCGCTGATCGCGCTGCTTCCGGAGGAGCGTGCGGCGGCTGTCACGAGCGGGGACGGGCTCTTCTGGGGCGGTCCCGGCGGCGTGGCCGGAAACGGCGGAGTGCCTCCGAACCTCTCCGCAGCAGAGACCTTCATCCCGGCGACCAGCGTGCTCCACATCTCCGAGACGTTCTTTCCGGGCGACGTCCTGATGGACGCGGCGCTGCTTCCCGGCGACGTGATCCGTACGCTGGCCCCCGTCGAGCGGGGCATGTTCCAGGACATGGGCTGGACGCTGGCGCCCGAGCCCCGCGGCTCCGGCCTCGTCGGGATCGGTACGATCGCCGTGATGTGCCTGCGCCGCTCGCGGCTGCTCGTACGCCAGCCGCCGCGCATCCCCGCTGGTCGCGACCTCGCAGGGAGAGCACTTCCTCTAGGACCCAGCCGCCGACCCGCGCGAATCCCGTGACCTCGCCTTCGAGCGGGCGGACGATCTCGCGCGCATGTGCGCACGCCCCGCTGTCGTCGAGTCGGAGCTGCGGCTTCCTGCGCTCGACGCTCCGCTCCAGGTGGGCGAGGACGTGCCCGAACTCGACCCCGCCGCCCGCGAGCGGAGCGCCTCCGTGCGCTCGGTTACCCAGAGTAGCTGCGGGCAGGCGCGGAGCGTGCCTGCAACCAGGCGCGCACCACGCCACGGCTCCGGGCTCGGAGAGAGGCGCGGGCGTCGTGGATCACGTGGCTTCACGAATCGGTGTTGCGCCGCCGGGCCCGTGGCTGGAGCAGCCAGAGCGACCCGAGGACCGCGAGCAGGGGAGCAAACACGGCCGGCTCGCGCGCGGCCGAGATGCGCCCGTCTGGAATCGCCGCACAGGAAGGCTGCGATGAAGGCGCGGTTCCCGGCTTGGACGACGGATCGGATGTCCTCCGATCGGGCCGGGCCGGCGCAGCACAGCCACGCGACGGCGCGGCCGGCGCCGGCGAGGTTGCGCGACATACTCCGTGCCTCGGATCTCCCATCCGAGCGCGTTGCGTGGGGCGGACTCTCGGAACGGACTGGCGTTCCTAGGTGTCCTGGTGTGCCGGCGCTGCGGGTCCTCGCACGCCGGGGCCGCCGTGCGGCTCTGCTACTCCGTGGAGAACACGGGCGACGTCGCGCTCACCCAGCACGACGTCGACGACAACGTGCTCGGCGCGATCCTGACCGCCTTCCCGTACACCCTGGACCCGGGCGCGAGCGCCTTCCTCACCCATCCCACGACCGTCGCCGAGACGACGGTCTTCACGGGCACCTGGGTCGCCAGCGCGGGCGTGGAGATCGCCACGGACGCCGACACGGCCGTCGCGATCGTGCCTGAGCCGGGCGGCGCCGGCTCGGCCGCCGTGGCGGGCGCGGCGCTCGCGGGCTGCGCGGCGCGGCGCCGCCGCGCCGCTCTCTCGCGCTAGGAGTCGGGGGCGAGCTGCTCCTGTCGTTGCCCGTCGCCGTGGAGCTCGCGAGCAGGAACGGGTGCGCGTTGTTCTGCTTCTTCACCGCGTCGATCGCGAGGCCGTCGTTCTCGCGGACCAGGCCGCGGTCGGTGCGGGTCTCGGTGCCGGCGGCGAAGGTCTTGCTGGTGCCGCCGCCCGCCCGGAGGCCGCTGCACCCCCTGCACGCGGGCCGGGTTCGCGCTGGAGGCGGGCAGGAACGGCGGGTGGGTGATCCCGACGCGGCCGCGAGCTTCGGTCGCTCCCGCGACGAAAATGCCGGGATCTCCGCGGACTTGCTCGCGAGCTGGATGGTGGCCCAGGCCAGAATCGAACGGGCGACACCACCCTACATCCGGCGCGAGTCGTGCCGGCACGTCCCCGCTGCCCCGATCCGGCGCGAGGTGCCGGGGGGACGGGCGGGTTCGATACCGGGGCAGGATCAGGAGGACCGGAGAGACCGACGCGGGTGCTGCGGGTCGTGACGCTCGAGGACGGGGAAACGAGGACGCCTTCCGGCGCGCGCGCGGCGGAAGCTGGGACAACCTCGTCACGAACCTTGCCGCCTCGAGCCAGCCGGCCGAGGCGCCGGCGACCGAGGGCGATCATCTCGGCTTCCGCGTCGCGATGGCGGTGCCGAAGCCGGGGGCCGGACTCCGCGCGCTCGCCGCGCTGCTCGCGCTCGCGTGCGCCGCGCTCGGCGCCGCAAGAGGACGGCGCCGAGCGTCGTGAGCGCGGCCGCCGTCGCCTGCGAGGCGTCGGCCTCGGGCGCGAGCACGGTCCGGACCGCGCGGCAGTGCTGGGGCTGCAGGAACGAGCAGCGGCCGCGGTCGCCCGCCGTCTCCGGATCGTTCTCGTCGTAGTAGGCGTAGGGGTCGGCGGGGTCGAACTGGTCCAGCTCCGGGACGTCCGCCGACGCCGAGAGCACGACCGGCAGCAGCTGGAGGTTGAAGGAGAGCGCCGCGACCTCGTTCGCGAACGGCTGGCCGGCCGAGGCGCCGAACTCCGCCGGGATCACGAGCCCGCCGATCGTCCCGTCCCGGTTCGCGTCGTAGATCGGATTCGGCGTCGTCCCGTCGGGCAGGAACGGGCTCCGCATGCCGGTCGCGACGGCGCCGGCCGGCTGCGGTGGGAGCGGCGGATGCGCGAACCCGATCGTTCCCGGCTGGGGCTCGCCGTTGGCGAGGTGCCAGTCTTCCGAGCCCTCGCTGCCGGCGCAGCTCCCGTCGAAGCCCACCCACGCCTGCGCGAGCGCGCTCGCCGGCGCGGACCGCGGCTCGATGCCCGTGCCCTCGCAGTCGTCGCCCCAGAACGGCCCGCAGCCGAGCAGCGCCTCCTGTTCGTCGGTGAGCACCAGGTTCAGGGTGGGGCCGAGGGCGGCGAAGGCGGCGTGTGGGCCGCGGGCCGGAATCCCCGAGCAGGGAGCACCCGGGCTGGAGTCCGAGTTCGCGAGCTGGTCGTCGCAGGGATCGACGTTCAGCGGCACCGTGGGCACGGCGACTCCGAAGAGTGCCGCCAGCGCCGCCTGCGCCAGGGCGTTCCCGCCGGCGAGGGCGTTGGCGAGGAGCGACGCCGTGGCGGGGATCGTCTCGCGTTGGTCCGGCGGGACCTCGAGCCCACTCGAAGGGTCGAGGTACTGGTCGAAGAGCGCTTCGTTGCAGGCCGGGAGGCCCGCGAGGGCCTCCTCGCAGACCACCGCGACGAGTCGGGCGTGGCTGTGCGGCGTCAGGAGGGTCGTGGCGCACCCGGCGGAGCCGGCCGGGCGAGGCGTGAGGAGGAGCAGCGGGACCAGGGCGAACGACACGGCGCGCATGGGGAGCGCGACGTTATCCAGCAAATGTGTCGTCGGCAGCGGCCAGCGATGTGATGGGGCTTCGAGGCGTCGAAGGGGCGCCCGGGGCTCGGACGTCGTGTGTCTCGGGTTGACCTGCTGATAGCCGATCAGATATCAAACGCCCGTGGCGTCTCTTCCTCCCGCGAGTGTCCTTCTTCGCGCGGCCCGGCTTCGCGCCGGGCTCACCCAGCGGGTGCTCGCGCAGCGCGCCGGGACCGCGCAATCCGTGATCGCGCGCATCGAGCAGGGGAGCGTGAGCCCGAGCGTCGCCACGCTGGCACGGCTCGTCGCCGCCGCCGGCTTCGAGATCCGGGCGGAGCTCGAGCCCGCCGCGGTCGCGGGATCGCACATGCTCGACGACGTCGCGCGCATCCTGGCGCTGACGCCCGAGCAGCGGCTGCTCGAGGTGCGCAACACGAGCCGCTTCGCGAGCGCCGCGCGTCGTGCCTGAGCTCGCGCCCTTCGACCCGGAGCGGATCGTCCGCGTCCTCGCGGCGCACGACGTCAGATACGTCCTGATTGGAGCGCTCGCGGCGCGCCTCCAGGGCTTTCCGAGACTCACGGCGGACGCCGACATCACGCCGGATCGGTCCTCCGGGAATCTCGAGCGACTGTCCGCGGCGCTCCGCGAGCTGCGCGCGTGCGTGTACACCGAGGCCGTTCCCGAGGGTCTCGCGTTCGATTGCAGCGCCACCGCGCTGTCGCGCGCGCTGCTCTGGAACCTCGTCACCGACGCCGGCCGCCTGGCCGTCGCCTTCCTGCCCTCCGGCACGGAGGGCTTCGCCGACCTGCGCCGCGATGCGGTCCGCTTCGAGGTGTTCGGCGTGGAGCTGTGGGCAGCGAGCCTTTCGGACATCGTGCGGTCGAAGGAGGCCGCGGACCGTCCCCAGGACCGGCAGGACGTCGCGGTGCTGAAGGAGATGCTCCGGCGGCGAGCCGGGAGCGGGGAGACGTAGCCCGCGCACCTCCGGTCCGCCGTGTCCGGTCGGCGGCGACCGCCGCCGCGGCCGGGTAACCTCCGCGCCCGCCATGTCGACCACCCCCAATCCTTCCCGCCACACCCTCTCCGAATACGACTTCACGGGTAGGCCGAACTCTGCCTATGCCGTTCCCTCCGCCACGAGCAGCCGGTAGGGAAGCGGCTGGCCACGAACGACGCGGCGCAGGACGAAGCGGAAGAGTGGCCTCCCTTTCGGGGGCGGTGGTCGATTCCGAGGTGGGTCAGGGCGTTGTAGGAGCCCCAGGCGTCGGTGAACACCGTGGTCTTCTCGGGGCGGATCGAGTTCTCGACGAACGAGTTCAGCACGACCCTCGTGGCATTGGGAATCTGGAGCGGGCGCAGGGAGCCCGCCGTCTTCTCCCGGCGCTCCACGGCGATGGCCACGCCGGTCTTGCCCACCCCGCGCCCGAGTCGTCCCGGGCGATGACCTCCGATGTAGGTCTCGTCGACCTCGACGTCTCCCTCGAGGCGGAAGAGCGGGTGGTGCGCGAGGGTGGAACGCACCTTGTGGAGAAGCAACCTGGCCGTCTTGTAGCTGCCCAAGCCCGCGTCGCGCTTGGAACTGCAGGGCCGAGATCCCTCTCTTGTGACGGGCCACGAGGAACATGGCCAGGAACCACGTCCGCAGCGGCACGCGCGTGCCGTGGAAGGGCGTGCCCGCCGTGAGCGAGGCCTGGTAGCGGCAGGCGGCGCATTGCCACAGGCCGCGTGCTCGCAGCCGGTGCGCCTCGCGCCCCTTGCAGCGTGGACAGCGGAAGCCGTCGGGCCAGCGCAGGCGGCGCAGGATGTCCCGGCAGCGCCTCTCGCTCGGGAACGTGCGGTAGAACTCGTCGAGCGTGGCCGGTGCCTTCATCCGACGTCCTCCTTGGTCAAAGCCAAGGCGGATCGTGCACCTACCGCGTGACAGCCCCGGTCACAGGCGGACCGAGCGGCATAGGCCGAACGTCCCTTGTGGACCGCTCGCACGAGTCTAGCCGAATGAGGGGTAGGACGCCGCTATTCTTGCTATCATGCCATCTCGCATGGCCAAGAGGTAAAGATGATGGCTAGACGCGAGGTAGCGGTCGGCGACTTCCGGCAGCGGGCCACCGAGCTCGTCCGGCAAGTCGAGGAGACCAAGGAGGCGATCACGATCACCCGCCGCGGCGTGCCGGTGGCCGAGCTGCGCGCGGTTACGGTCGATCCCGAGGCGCTGCTCGGCTCGGTCACCTACCTGGACCCGGACCTCACGCGCCCCGTGGTTGGACCCGAGGACTGGGAGGCCGCCTCGTGATCGTGCTCGACACGGCGACCTGGATCTGGCGCGCGAGCGACCCCAAGCGGCTCACAACGAGCGCGCGGCGCGCGATCGATCAGGCGGAGCACGCGCTCGTCTCGGCGATCAGCGTCTGGGAGGTCGCGATGCTGGTCGCGAAGCGACGCATCCAGCTCGACCGTCCCGTCGAGCAGTGGGTCGACATCGCGCTCGCCCTTCCCGGGATCCAGCTCGCTCCGCTCGAGCCCGCGATCGCGGTGCGGAGCACCAAGCTGCCTGGGGAGTTCCATCCCGACCCGGCGGACCGCATCATCGTCGCGACCGCTCTGGAGAACGCAGTCCCGATCATCACGCCCGACGACAGGATTCGCTCCTATCCGCACGTCCAGTCGGGTTGGTGAGCCCCCGAGGAGTTCTCGGCCGCGACACCCCCGCTGCTGGGCCGCGCTCCGCTCAGGCGCCCCGCTCCTGAACCGCGCGCACTTCGAGGCCCGCCGGCACCTCGGACAGTGAGAGGCCGAGATCGCAGTGCACGCCGTGGTGATGTCTCGGGAAGGGGACGCCGGTGCGGAGGTAGAGTTCCAGGTCGGCCATGCTCTCGCCGCTGCCGCGCGCCGTCGCGCGACGGTCGCAGTCTCCATCGGGCGTGTCCGGCCAGCCGGAGTGCGTGATCGTGATGCGCGTACCCCCCGTGGTCGGCGCGAACGCGACGCGCATCTCTCGCGTCCCAGGGACGACGCCGAAGCCCTCGCTTCCCGAGAGCCGCGTGCGCGTGTGGAAGAAACGGTGGCGCTCGGCGCCCACTACCTCGCTCGTGCGCTCGACGCCGCAGATCTCGGTTCGGATCGATCCGTCGTCGCCCACCGGCTTCACGGGGAAGTACCAGAGGTTCAGTCCTCTCGGTTCGGTCATCGCAGCCCAGGCACGCTCGACCGGGACGGGAACCTCGAAGCTGCGCTCATTGACGAGGGTCATGTCGGTCCTCCTCGTTCGATCCTCCCGCGCCGATCGGCGTCGGAGGGCGATAGATGCCGGTCAGGACCGGCGTTCCGAGTCGCTCCGCCACCTCGCGCATCGTCTCGGGGCAGAAGCCATAGATCCGCAGTCGCGCTACCCGGCCGTCGTTCTCCTCGAAGCGCATCACGGCCATCAGGCGGTCGCTGCCGCGGAAGCGGATGAAGATGCAGCCGAGCGGCTCACCGTCGAGTTCGCGGAGCTCGATGCGTTGAGAGGCCCAGTCGAGACCGCCCGGCCATTCGTCGGCGTGACCGCGCAGCAGACCAGCCAGAATGTTCCGCTCGGCGGCGATGAAGGACTCTGCGCCTCGCTGCACCGCCTCACCAACGTTCTCGACTGTGCCGGTCGCGAGCATCAGCGCGGCGAGGCCCCTCGCGTCCCGCGCGTCGTAGAGGGCGATGAATCGGTCAGCTAGAGCCGGCGACGGCAACGGGCGCTGCGAGGCGGCGTCGCCTTCGGCCTCCCGCAGCCGTGCGCGCCCGTTGTGGAGCGCTGCCTTGACCGCTCCCCGGGTTGTCGAGAGCACGTCGGCGATCTCGTCGAGGCTCATCTCGAAGACCTCCTTCAACAGCAGCGCCGCGCGCTCCTGCGGCGAGAGGCGCTGGAGCAGTCGCTCGCCGGCCTCGCGCACCTCCGTCGCTTGGCTCGTGCTCGCCGTCTGCATTGCGATCTCATCACCGAGTCGTGCGGCCGCGTGCACGTCGCGGCGTCGCAGCTCGTCGATCCAGAGGTTCGTCGCCACGCGCAGCAGATAGGCCCACGTATTCCGCACTTCGCGAGTGAAGAGCCCGAGCTGCCCGAAGCCCCGGACGATCGTGTCCTGCACCAAGTCCTCGGCGTCCCACAGGTTGCCCGCGAGCCGCCGGCAGGAGCCGTGGAGCGCTGGCCGGTGCGGCGCGATCAGATCCACGTAGCGCTGCCACGCGACCCGCAGCTCGTCTCGAAGAACCTCGGCTCCGTCGCCCATCGCCCTGCCTTCTCGCTCGCCCGGACCCACCGGACTCCGCCAGCATGACGGACCGGCGGGGTCGGAGGATAGTGGGCCCGGCGGCACACCTCGGGCCGCGGCTGCCGCCATGGGCACCAAGCCCTCGAGAACAAGAGGGAGTCTCGACGCGGCCGAAAGACCTCTCCGTAGTCAGCTCGAGTCGCCGTCCAGCACCTTCCGGCGTTGAGGGGGGCAAGAGTCTCCTCGTAGCCTGACCGACCATGGGGGGACCTGAGAAGCTCGACGACCCGCGCGAAGTGCGCGCGGGGCGCTTTCGCCAGAAGCTCCACCGGGAGATCGGCGAGGTGATCCTCGCTGCGCTCGCGGACGAGCGCGTAGTCGAGGTGATGGTCAACGAGGACGGTGCGGTCTGGTGCGACCGCCTCGGCGAGGGCATGTCTCGCCTTCACGAGACTCTGAGTGCCGACCGCGCCGCGAGTCTGGTCGGCTCGGTCGCGGCGCTGCTGGACCGCGTCGCGAACGCCGAACAGCCGGTCGTCGAGAGAGAGCTCCCCGTCTTCGGCTTCCGCTTCGAGGGCAGCGTGCCGCCCGTCGTGCAGCGGGCCACGGTCGCGATCCGCAAGCGCGCGCGCCTCGTCTACACGCTCGACGACTGCATCGACCAGGGACAGCCATCTCGCGCGCACGGCGAGGCGCTGCGCAGGGGCCCAGGATCCCGTGGTAGCGGGCCAGGTGGAAGCGGGGCGGCGGGACCAGCGCCGCGAGCTTCTCGACGAGCTCCTGCGGCGTGAAGACGACGTGGGTCGTGTGCCGTCGCG